>JAKSBX010000215.1 GCA_022360905.1 Chromatiales bacterium | reverse complement strand
TGATGCCTCACACATCACCCTTGGCAACGGTTCTAATGATGTACTGGATATGGTGGCCAGGGTTTTTCTAGCCCCCGGCAAAGAGTCACTGTTTTCCCAATATGCCTTTGCGGTCTATCCCATCAGCAGCCAGGCGGCTGGCGCCAGCCTGGTATCGGCACCGGCCAAAGCCTATGGCCACGACCTGGATGCCATGTTGCAGCGATTGAGTGACAAGACGGCGGTTGTGTGGATTGCCAACCCCAACAACCCGACCGGCACCTGGCTGAAGGAGAAGGCACTCGACGGTTTTCTGCAACAGATTCCCGAAACCACCATTGTGGTCATCGATGAGGCCTATCTCGAATATGTTCAGGCCAGCGAATACCCGGACGCTTCGCAGTGGCTGGACGAGTTTCCCAATCTGATTGTGACCCGTACCTTCTCCAAGGCCTATGGTCTGGCTTCACTGAGAATCGGTTACGGCCTGTCTCATCCGGATATCGCGGATCTGCTGAATCGTGTGCGGCAACCTTTCAATGTCAACAGCATGGCACAGGTGGCTGCGCTGGCGGCGCTTGAAGATGACGATTTTATTCAACAGAGTGTGGCACTGAACGATGCCGGGATGAAGCAGCTTTGTCAGGGGTTTGAGGCACTGTCGCTGGCCTACATTCCTTCAGTCGGTAACTTCATCACCCTCGATCTTGGCCAGGATGTGACGGCCGTGGATCAGGCGTTGTTGAAGCTGGGTTGCATTACCCGTCCTCTGGCCGGTTACGGCATGCCCAACCATTTGCGAATCTCCATCGGATTGGAAGAGGAGAACCGACGTCTCCTCACAGCATTGAAAGAGGTGCTTCAAAGATGATCGAAAAGCTGGCAATCATCGGTGTAGGCCTGATAGGTGGTTCGGTGGCCATGGCGCTCCGGGAGGAGGGCAAGGTAAAGGAAGTCGTCGGTTGTGGCAGAGGTGAGGCGAACCTGCAGAAAGCCCTGCAGTTGGGTGTGATCGATCACTATACCCACGATGTGGCACAGGCGGTTCAAGGTGCCGACATGGTGCTGCTTGCGGTTCCCCTGGGTGCCATCCGGGGAACTTTCGAGAAGATGAAAGGGCATCTGGCGGACCATGCCGTGGTGACCGATGCAGGCAGTGTCAAAGGCAGCGTGGTGCGGGATGCTGAAGCGGTGTTTCAAGGTGCCCCGGCGTTTCTTGTTCCTGGACACCCGATTGCGGGTACAGAACGCAGTGGTGTTGAGGCGGCTTTTGCCGAACTCTATCGAAACCGCCGGGTCATTCTGACCCCGCTTGCCGAGACCCGTTCCGATGCTTTAAAGCGGGTCGAACAGATGTGGCGGGATTGCGGTGCAGAGGTTTCCACGATGAGTGTGGAACACCACGATGAGGTATTGGCGGCAACCAGCCACCTGCCGCATATGCTGGCCTACTCCCTGGTGGATAGTCTTTCTCGAATGAAAGAGAATGATGAAATCTTCCGCTTTGCGGCTGGTGGATTCAGGGATTTTACCCGTATTGCGTCGAGTAATCCGGTGATGTGGCGGGATATCTGTGTTGCCAATCAACAGGCGCTGGGCGGGATGTTGACTCGTTTCGCAGATGAGTTGCATGAGCTGGCCGCTCTACTTGAGCAGGGCGACGCCGAAGGCTTGCTGAGTCTGTTCGAATCGGCCAAACAGGCACGGGACCGCTATGTGGATGGTGTCAAAGAGTAGATATAGCGCCATCCCTTTCCGTTTTAGCCAAGAATTATGAGTACAACAAAGTTGCAAACAACAAAACGACACTATCAGGTGAGTCCCGGTGGAAAATTGCGTGGCACCATTCGGGTGCCCGGTGATAAATCCATATCCCACCGTTCTATCATGCTCGGTTCGCTGGCCGAGGGTGAGACCCTGGTCAACGGATTTCTCGAAGGGGAAGACAGTCTCGCCACACTCAACGCATTTCGCGCTATGGGTGTTCAGATCGAAGGGCCCGAAGCGGGCAGAGTGCGCATCAGAGGGGTTGGGATGAATGGCCTTTCAGCGCCGCAAGCGCCATTGGATCTGGGTAATTCCGGCACTTCAATGCGCCTACTGAGTGGTCTTCTGGCCGGCAGTGGTGTTGCTGTGACCTTGACCGGGGACAGTTCGCTTTCCGGCAGACCCATGGGCCGGGTGATCGATCCACTGAGTGAGATGGGGGCGAAAATCGACTCACAGCCAGGCGGCACGGCCCCCTTGGTAATGGCGGGAAATCAGCCGCTCAAAGGGATCGACTATCAGCTGCCGATGGCCAGTGCCCAGGTGAAATCCGCGGTACTTCTGGCCGGTCTCTATGCCGAGGGTGAGACCTGTGTGACGGAACCTGCGCCAACCCGGGATCATACCGAACGTATGCTGCAAGGTTTTGGCTACAGCTTGCAGCGTGATGGGGCAAAAACCTGTCTGCAGGGAGGCGGCAAGCTGACCGCCTGTGAAATCGATGTGCCGGCGGATATCTCTTCGGCAACCTTCTTCATGGTAGGTGCGGCCATCGCCGAGGGTTCCGAGGTGACTTTACAGCATGTGGGCATCAATCCTACCCGGGACGGCGTGATCTCGATTCTGCGGCTGATGGGGGCCGATATCGAGCTGCACAACCAGCGGGAAATTGGCGGTGAACCGGTTGCCGACATCGTGGTGCGTTCCAGTCCCCTGAAGGGTATCGATATTCCCGAGGCGCTGGTGCCGCTGGCGATCGATGAATTCCCGGCGATCTTTGTTGCGGCAGCCTGTGCGGAGGGGGAGACCCGACTGCAGGGGGCTGAAGAGCTCCGAGTCAAAGAGAGTGACCGGATTCAGGTGATGGCGGATGGTTTGATCTCACTGGGGGTTCAGGCGGATCCGACCCGAGACGGCATCCTCATCAAAGGTGGGCCAATCCGTGGTGGTCAGGTGGAGAGTCACGGTGATCACCGGATCGCCATGTCGTTTGCGATGGCCGGACTGGCGGCTTCCGGGGTGATCGAGATCGCCGATGTGGCGAATGTGAATACCTCGTTTCCCGGATTCGTAGAGCTGGCTGGCGGTTGTGGATTGAGTATTGCCGAGGTGTCAGGGGGATGAATGGTGTTCCGGTAATCACCATCGACGGGCCCTCCGGCTCAGGTAAGGGCACCCTGGCAAGCCGGGTGGCAGAGACCTTGGGCTGGCGCTTGCTGGATAGCGGTGCAATCTATCGGGTACTGGGGTTTGCTGTTGAACGTGCAGGCATAAGTTTCGAAAACGTGGATAAAGTTGCTGAACTGGCAAGAAATCTTGATCTTTCGTTTAGTCAGGGCAAGGTTTTGCTGGGTCAGGATGACGTTTCTGACGCGATCCGCACGGAAACGGCCGGTAATGCCGCCTCAAAAGTGGCGGCAATCCCACTGGTACGCCAGGCATTGCTGGATTGGCAGCAGAGCTACGCGAAAGCCCCAGGGTTGGTGGCTGACGGACGGGACATGGGGACGGTGGTTTTTCCGACCGCAGAAGTGAAAATTTTTCTCACTGCAAGTGTGGAAGAGCGCGCGTTAAGGCGTTATAAACAGTTGAAAGAAAAGGGTTTGAGTGTTAATCTCGCCGATCTTACTGATGAGATTAAAGAGCGTGACGAGCGTGATAGCGGACGGGCGGTAGCCCCACTCAGGGCGGCGTCGGATGCCTGGCAGTTGGATTCGACACAATTTTCCGCTGAAGAGGTCTATCAACAGGTCATGCAGCGCGTCTATAATGCGCTGCCTGAATCGGCGAGTTAAGCTCAGAAATTCAGTAAGAGATCAGGTGGCCGGGTGATCCCGGCTTTGTTTTAACCTTTAACCCTGGTGGGTCTGATTACATCGATCAAACTTCACCTGTGCAACAGACATGTTGCAGGAAACCCAATCCCATGACCGAAAGTTTTGCAGAATTATTTGAGGAGAGTCTCTCCAGTACCCAGCTTCGCAGCGGCTCCATCATCATTGGTACCGTTCTCGATATCACCTCTGAAGCTGTTATCGTCAATGCCGGCCTGAAGTCCGAAGGCGTCATTCCCCGTTCACAATTTCTCAACCATGCCGGTGAGATCGAAGTAGAAATTGGTGATCAGGTCGAAGTGGCCCTGGATGCTGTTGAAGATGGCTTTGGCGCCACCAGACTCTCCCGCGAAAAAGCCAAGCGTGATCAGGCTTGGAAAGTTCTTGAGAAAGCACACGAAGCTGAAGAGACCGTCATTGGACGCATCAATGGCAAGGTCAAAGGCGGCTTCACTGTTGAATTGAACGACATCCGTGCGTTCCTGCCCGGCTCTCTGGTGGATGTGCGCCCAGTACGCGACACCGCTTACCTGGAAGGCAAGGACCTGGAATTCAAAGTGATCAAGCTGGATCGCCGCCGTAACAACGTGGTGGTTTCACGCCGTGCTGTTGTTGAACAGGAATACAGCGAAGAGCGGGAAAAGCTGCTCGAAAATCTACAGGAAGGCCAGGAAGTCACCGGTGTGGTCAAGAACCTCACCGATTACGGTGCCTTCGTCGACCTGGGTGGTATCGACGGCCTGCTGCACATCACCGATATGGCCTGGAAGCGGGTCAAACATCCTTCCGAGGTTGTTGAGATCGGTGATGAGATCCGCGTCAAGATTTTGAAATTCGATCGTGAACGCAATCGTGTTTCTCTGGGTCTCAAGCAGATGGGTGACGATCCTTGGGTTGCATTGGCACGTCGCTATCCTGAAAGCACCCGTCTGTTCGGTAAGGTTACCAACATTGCCGATTACGGCTGCTTTGTTGAGATCGAAGAGGGTGTTGAAGGTCTGGTTCACGTCTCTGAGATGGATTGGACCAACAAAAACGTTCACCCCTCGAAGATTGTCTCCCTGGGAGATGAGGTTGAGGTCATGGTTCTGGATATCGATGAAGAGCGTCGTCGCGTCTCGCTCGGTATCAAGCAGTGCAAGCCCAACCCATGGGATGAGTTTGCCGCCATTCATAAGAAGGGTGACCACGTTAGCGGCAGCATCAAGTCAATCACTGACTTCGGTATCTTCATCGGCCTTGACGGCGGTATCGACGGCTTGATTCATCTGTCCGACATCTCTTGGGATGACGAAGGTGAGGATGCCATCCGCAACTTCAAGAAGGGTGACGAAGTGGAAACCGTCGTGCTTTCTGTCGACCCTGAGCGGGAGCGTATCTCTCTGGGTATCAAACAGCTGGCGCAGGATCCTTTCTCTCTGTTCGTTGCTGCCAACGAGAAGGGCAGTTTCGTCAAAGGAACCGTTGCCGAGGTTGATGCCAAGGGTGCAGTAATTACCCTGGCCGATGGTGTTGAAGGCTATTTACGAGCTTCAGAACTCTCTCGGGACCGGGTTGAGGATGCCCGCTCTATGTTGAAGGATGGCGATGAAATTGAAGCAAAATTCATCGGAGTTGACCGTAAAAACCGTACCATTTCGCTCTCGATCAAGGCTAAGGATGCCGATGAAGAGGCTGCAGCCATCAAAGGTTACGCCAGAGATGCTGCAAGCAGCGCCCCGACATTGGGTGACTTGCTGAAGGAGCAGATGGATAATCAGGGCGACTGATAGATCCTGGAGTCTGCTACAGAGAGACTCCGAAACCGCAAATAAGGGGTTGCACTGAATCGTGCAACCCCTTACAAAACGGCGAATTGGAGAACTTACAAGAATGACAAAATCCGAACTGATAGAAATTATTGCCAAGGAACAAAGTCATCTCGCCTACAGAGATGTCGAACTGGCTGTTAAGTGTATGATTGAACATATGAGTCAATCATTGGCGTCTGGAGAGCGGATCGAGATTCGTGGTTTTGGCAGCTTCTCACTGCACTACAGGCCACCGAGAATGGGACGCAATCCCAAAACCGGTAAAACAGTCGCGCTTTCAGGCAAGTACGTACCACACTTCAAACCCGGTAAAGAACTGCGGGATCGGGTTAATATCAACTACACCACCGCATTGGAAGACAAGGAAGAAGAGACGGCATAAGGTTGTGCCTGTATCGATCAGTCAATGACTCAGACTGTGCCTGGGTCAGTCGGTTGTGCCAATCTCTAGGCAGATCTCATTGTCATCTTCACGGCTCTTGGCCTGATTCCAAGTCGCTGCCGAGTTGTTCCTCCATCGTTTTAATATTGCATTTGTGCAAAATGACTTCTTCCGGGAACAGGCATTTGAATTGGCTGCCTGCACCCAATTGACTGGAGATCTGCAACTCTCCGTCATGGCGTCCGATGATGTGTTTCACGATCGCCAGTCCAAGGCCGGTTCCGCCAGACTGTCGTGAGCGGGCTTTATCAGCACGATAAAATCGCTCGGTTAATCTGGGGATATGCCTTTGTTCAATACCCGGTCCACTATCGGTAACGGTCAGGCAGGCGTGATTCTCCACTCTCTGCCAACTGATATTGATCTCTGTGCCAGGTGGCGTATGTACAATGGCATTGAATACCAGGTTTGAAAAAGCGCTGGTCAATTCGCTCTCTTCGCCCAACAGACATAACTCATCATCCACCTGCAGGTTTATCGTATAGCCCCCTTTTTGATCAGCCAGTAAGCGCGCCTGATCGACAATTCTACTGAGTAGATCGGGAACCTCGATGGGCTTATCCGATGATGGTGCCTCACCCATTTCCAGTCGGGATAAGGCCAGCAGATCATTGATAATGCTGTTCATCCTTTCGGCCTGTTGGCTCATCAAGGTGAAAGGACGTTGCTGAAATGGCAGCATCTCATTGTCACCCAGGTTCTCCAAAAAGCCGGTTATCACCGTTAAAGGTGTTCTCAGCTCATGGGATACATTTGAGACAAAATCCCGACGTGTCTGATTCAAGGTGTAGACATCGGTTATGTTTCTTATTACCACCAGCCGTTGGGCTTTTTTACCGCCAAAACGGGTGACACGAAGAGAGACGATAATGGCCTTGTTGACCGGAGAGGGAAACTCCAAGGGTTTGGAGTAGTCTGGGTTCTTTAAATACTCTGCCAGACTCTCATGCTTGATCCGTTCCAGCAGAGAGAGGTTTTCATCCCGTGGCCAACTGATATGCAGCAGATTGTTGGCTGCCGGATTGGCCCATTCGATATTACCGGATTTGTTAAGCAGTATCAGACCATCCGGTATCGAGCTGGTGACTTTTCTGAAACGTGAGGCAAACCGATTGAGGGTACGTTTACGCTTTCGACTTCGCAGCCGATGTCTCGATAGCTCTTTATAGATCATTCCCCAGATATCAGCCGGATATGGGGGTGTAATTGGTTTGCCGTGATGGATCAAATGGGAGAGTTTGATCAGATAGAATCCATGCTTGGCCAAATAGGCAAAAAATGCAAGCGCCGCGGCTAATGTCAGTGTATCAGTCAAATATCCAAATGGTAGAAAAACCAGCAAAGCGCCTGTGAGCTGACTGATTTCGATGTTGAGATAATTTCTCACGGTCGTTAAGCGTTTTCACTGGCAGGTTGTGGTGTAAACCGATAACCAACCCCACGAACCGTTTGGATGAAACGATGGTGGTTGGATGGCGTCAGTAATTTTCGCAAACGACGTATGTGTACATCAACGGTTCTCTCATCCACGTAGACGTCGTTACCCCAGACATGATCCAGAATCTGAGATCGACTATAAGCACGGTCAGGATGGCTCATGAAAAAAAACAACAGACGATACTCAGCAGGGGATAGATGCAGGGGGGCATCGTTGATTAACACAAGATGCTTTACAGGGTCGAGGGTCAATCCATGAAATGCAAAAGATTGTTGATCCGATGAACCACCGGAACGTCGTATTACCGCATTGATACGCGCAATCATCTCCCGGGTGGAGAAGGGTTTGGTAATGTAGTCATCAGCACCACTATCCAGGCCGATCACCTTATCCGCTTCATCCGCTTTTGCCGTCAGCAGGATAATCGGTGTGGAGGTTGGCGATTTTTGCTTCAACTCTTTGGTGAGTTCCAATCCTGAGCGGCCAGGCAGCATCCAGTCCATGAGAATCAGGTCGTAGTTATGATCGGCTAGCAGCTTACGTGCATCCTGGGCGTTATCGGCTTCGCTTACCACAAACCCTTTCGGTTCCAACGCGAAACGGATCATCTCACGAATCTCCGGCTCATCTTCTACGATTAATATTTTTGGCATCGGAGTCCATATGGTTGCTGTTGGTCAGGCGGTGTCTTGGCAGACCCGATTCGGCAATTGTACCGTATGGCGGATAAATAATTTAACGATGTTTCTCTGCTTTGAAATAAATTCTATGAATTGTTGTTTAGCAATACCTGGCCCAGTTGCGCAGATCATGTTCTTATTCTGTTTTAGTTCAATGCTATAAGTTTATGACAAACCTGTCCCTGATGGGTGGGTTGTGAGTGAATCAAGGATTACCTCATTCAATTCCTAGGATTGAAATTTATAAGACCTATTGAGAAAAATTAAATTTTATAAATAACTTGTTGATATATATTGAATAATCAGGTTGAGGTCTTATCGCAATAGGGTAGTGCGAATTGGGGAGATTAAATAAGGTGTCGGGATTACTTGTGATTCAAGTCGCCAATAGAGATAATCATAACTGGGCCAAATCTGGCGAAATTT
>JAKSBX010000086.1 GCA_022360905.1 Chromatiales bacterium | reverse complement strand
TTTGGCAGCAGTGCCGATCAATCACTACATTTCAATGCCAACACGTCGACCTATGAACAGATTCGACTTGAGATGGGTCAAGGATACGATAACTACCAGATTAGTTTTGACTTCTACTCATCAAACTTAAGCGAATCAAACTATGCCTTTGCGCTACTGGCTGATACACCAACGGTCAGAAACTTCTATTTCAGTGGCACAACCGGTGTACGATACTGGGCTCCCTTCGTTGATCCGATCAATGGTGGTAGCTTTGCCGACGACACAAACTACCATGTCACTCTCGACTATGATTTAGCAATTGGATCAGTTTCGCTTTGGCTCAATAGTGGCTTACTGGGAAGTCGTTCATTCACAACTACAGGGGACGATATCGAATCATTTCGTTTTTCTCTATCGCCTGCAATGGGCGGCACGGGATTGGATCCATCGATCAATGTAAACCTCGACAACATACTTGTAACCAGTCGTACAGCGAATGTGCCAGAACCCAGCACCTTGCTACTGTTTTCTCTAGGATTGATCGGCCTCTCCTCTGCACGATTTTTCTCTACTATGCGATCCTGAATTACAACTGGATAGGCTAATAAAAACTTCTAAGTGAAGATCGAGACTGCTTTTTCGGCCTGGACGGTAGGTTAGTAAAGTCTAAAGGTCGAAAAGCAGCCTGGATCCTAGCAGCTCTCCCTCATAAGTGATCTGCACTGCCCATTACACTCTCTGATTCAGCTACATGAATAACAGCAAAAAACCTAAACCTACAAACTTGCTATCTCTTTAAGTGACTTTACAATTTACCGAGTCAGCCCTGCTACATATCCTTCGAGCAGATGCAGCACCTTAGGAACACTTAGTAGCCAGCTCTTGTTGGATGAGGTCAAAGTTAACCGCTCGTTTCTAGGCAATGCCGAGCGAAATCAGAATAATCGTGTAATCATTGAAGCAATTATCGATATTACAAGTATCCGGGGAATGCAGTCACCTGTGAGGGTGTGGAATATCGAACTGAGATCGATAAGCTTAACCAGATCGGCGGTGAACTATTCCAGGGCTATTTCTATGCAAAGCCGGGAAGTTCGAGCAATTGCGTACTCTCCACAGAGATCAGTCCGACAATCAATCAGACTTTGCCTCATAGACATTTTAGTTCTGCTTCATCGAGCCCCCTTAATCAAGATGACATTGGTCCAGGCAGCGATTAAAAACAGATAGGGGGCTTTAAAGACAATACCTAGCTACGGCTACAAAAAGGCAGTAGAACGCAACAATTTGCTGAAAATTGAGCCAAAAAGAAAAAGGCCCAAAACACCGCTATAGATAGAGTATTTTAGGCCTTTTCGATTGTTGGTAGCGGGGGCTGGATTTGAACCAACGACCTTCGGGTTATGAGCCCGACGAGCTACCAGACTGCTCCACCCCGCATCAAGGTGGGGAATACTACCTGTGATGGACCTGGATGACAAGCCCTTTATAAAAAAATTTTAAAAGATTTGAAACATTAGATTAGACAGCCCGGACAGGCAGAAAATTCAACGCTTTTTCAGGCTAGAAAAATGGAAAAAAATGCCTAATGAGATCAGCCCGTGAGGGTGCAGGTGATCCGGGATGAACCTGCTCAATTCATCCGCGAACCACCCTGCCAGAAGCCCGCTCAGCCGCCAATCGCGTTGGCACAGAGTGACAGCAGGCCCGCAGGGAAAAGCCCCAGCACCAGCATGGAGAGTCCGTTGATGGAGAGCATGACCTGAGTGTCCACCCCGATAGAGAGCGGGGTTTCATCTTCTGGCTGATCGAAATAGATCAGCTTGACCACACGGATGTAGTAGAAAGCACCGATAATCGAGAAAGCCACACCGACCAGGGCCAGCCAGGTCAGGTCTATCGAAACAACCGCATCGAGAACGAACAGTTTGGCGAAGAAGCCCACTGTGGGGGGTACGCCGGCCATGGAGAACATCAGCAGCAGCATCATTCCGGCAAACCAGGGATTGCGCTGATTCAGGCCCTTCATATCATCCAGATTCTCCGCCTCGAAGCCTTTGCGACTGAGGGCGATGATGATACCGAAAGCACCGGCCGACATCAGTGCGTAGACCAGGGTGTAGAACATAGCGGCGGTATAGCCCTCGTTGGTCCCCGCCAGGATGCCCAGCATGATGAAACCCACGTGGGAGATGGTTGAGTAGGCCAGCATGCGTTTGATGTTGGTCTGTGCGATGGCAATCAGATTACCCACACCCATAGAGAGCACAGCCAGGATGATCAGCATCCCCTGCCAGCCCTGCCAACCACCATTCAGTTCGGCCAGACCATCCACCAGCAGGCGCATGGCCAGGGCGAAGGCGGCAATTTTCGGGGCACTGCTGAGAAAGGCCACCACAGCGGTCGGTGCACCATGATAGACATCGGGTACCCACATGTGAAAAGGTACCGCACCCAGCTTGAAGGCCAGGCCGATCACCAGGAAGACGATACCGAAGATCATTACGATCTCGTTCATGTCCCCCTTGCTTACCACTTTCGCCAGTTCATCGAACTGCAGGGTACCGGTGGTGCCGTAGATCATGGAGATACCGTAGAGCAGCATGCCTGAGGCCAGTGCACCCAGCACAAAGTACTTCATGCCTGCCTCGGCGCCCTGGGGGGAATCCCGGTTGAAGGCGACCAGGGCATACAGACAGAGGGCCAGCAATTCCAAGCCAAGATAGATGGTGAGAAAACTGTTGGCTGAGATCATCACGGTCATACCCAGCACCGCAAACAGGCCAAGGGTGTAGAACTCTCCCTTGAACAGATCCCGTTGGATCAGATAGTCCTTGGCGTAGAGAAAGGTGATAAAGGTTACCAGCAACACACCGACCTTCAGCAGATCGCTCATGGGATCGCGGATGTAACTGCCATCGAACAGAATCTGTGTCTCGGAGCTGGCAACGGCCAGGGTGACGGCCACGGTCACCAGCAGGCCCACCTGGGTGATGACGTAGCTGGCGATGCGCTGCTCTTCGCGGATGAACAGATCAACCACAAGCACCAGACAGGCCAGGGTCAGCAAGGAAATTTCCGGTAAGACCGGGATCAGTTGTGTTGCATCGAATTGCATGATTTCGTTACCGAGTCAGGCTCCGTCAGGTTATAACTTGGACACAGCGATATGCTGCAGCAGGTTGTCGACAGAGGCGTCCATCACTTCAACCAGGGGTGCGGGCCACAGACCGAGCAGCAGTACCGCTGCCGCCAGGGTGCCCAGGACAATGAATTCACGTCGGTTCATATCCTCGAGCGAGGCCACTCCATCGGACGTGACATCACCGAAGACCACCCGCTTGACCATCCATAGGGTATAGGCGGCGCCGATTATCAGGGTGGTTGCCGCCAGGAATGCGTACCAGAAGTCGGCCTGGAAACTGGCCAGGATGACCATGAACTCACCGACAAAACCGGAGGTGCCGGGCAGCCCCGCATTGGCCATGGCAAAGAAGACCATGAAGGCGGCGAACACCGGCATGGTGTTCACTACCCCACCGTAATCTTTGATCTCCCGGCTGTGCAGGCGGTCGTAGAGTACACCGACACAGAGGAACAAAGCGGCTGAGATGAAGCCATGGGAGACCATCTGCACCATGCCGCCCTCAATGCCCAGCACCGCACCGCTGTTGCTATCACTGTTCTGACTGATGATAAAGACGATGAAGAAACCGAGGGTGACAAAACCCATATGGGCGATCGACGAGTAGGCGATCAGCTTTTTCATATCCTGCTGGATCAGCGCCACAAAGCCGATGTAGACCACAGCGATCAGTGACATGCCGATAATCAGCCAGTCCAGGGTATGGCTGGCATCCGGGGTGATCGGCAGGCTGAAACGGAGAAATCCGTAACCACCGATCTTCAGCATGATCGCCGCCAGAATCACCGAACCGCCGGTGGGCGCTTCCACGTGCGCGTCAGGCAGCCAGGTATGCACCGGCCACATGGGTACTTTCACCGCAAAGGCGAGCAGGAAGGCAATGAAGATCAGAATCTGTTCGGTCAGCCCCAGTTTGAGGGTGTGGAAACCGAGGATATCGAAACTGCCGGACTGGAAGTACATGTAGATCAGGGCGACCAGCATGAACACCGAACCGAAAAAGGTATAGAGGAAGAACTTGATGGTGGCGTAGACCCGGTTCGGTCCCCCCCACACCCCGATGATCAGGAACATGGGGATCAGCATCGCTTCCCAATAGACATAGAACAGCATCGCATCGAGTGCGGAGAAGACACCCACCATCACCCCTTCCATGATCAGAAAGGCGGCCATGTATTGGGAGGGACGGTACTGGATCACTTCCCAACCGGCGATCACCACCAGCGGGGTGATGAAGGTGGTGAGAATGATCAGTGGCATGGAGATGCCGTCCACACCCATGTAGTACTCGATATCGAAACCGGGAATCCAGGGCACCCGCTCGACAAACTGCATATCCGCCGTGGCGCTGTCGAACGCGAACCAGAGCGGCAGGCTGACTATGAAGGTCAGAATGGCGATGGTCAGGGCGGTCCACTTGGTGGCGTTCGCTTCCCGGTCGCCACTGGCGAGTACCATGAAGCCACCCACGATGGGCAGCCAGACCGTAAGACTTAGGATGGGCCAATCGGCAATCATGCTCAACGTCCTTTATAGATATACAAACCAGGTCAGCAACAGCAGCAGACCCAGAATCATGGCAATGGCGTAGTGATAGAGGTAACCGGTCTGCACATGGCGTACGATCGAAGCCAGCCAACCCACGGTATGGGCGGAGCCATTCACCGCCAGTCCGTCGATCAGGCCCCGGTCACCGACCAGCCAGAGGAACTTGCCAATGCCCCGACTGCCTGCGGCAAACACGGCTTGGTAGACCTCATCAAACCAATATTTCTTATCCAGCATCTTGTGCAGCGGTGCCAGGGTGTTTTTGATCTTCTCCGCCAGAGCGGGATTCATCATGTAGATATAGAAGGCCAGACCCAGCCCGGCCATCGCCAGATAGAAGGCATAGCTTGCATAGGTATGGGCCAGCATGCCGTTACCGCTGTGAACCATCGCCTGAACCGCCGCCAGCGTGTCATGCTCGGGCAGAACATAGAGGGAGTCTTTGAACCAGTCGCCGAACAGCATCGCGTCGATGGTCAGATAACCGAGAATCACCGAGGGGATCGCCAGTAGAATCAGTGGTACGGTCACCACCTTGGGTGATTCGTGGAGGTGCTCTTTGGCATGTTCATCGCGTGGGCCGTCGCCGTGGAACACCAGGAAGAACATACGGAAGCTGTAGAGGGCGGTGACAAACACACCCGCCAGCACCAGCCAGTAGGCATAGCCGGAACCGGCGATCGTCGAGTGATGCACGGCCTCGATAATCGCATCCTTGGAGAAGAAACCGGAGAAGCCGGGAAAGCCGATCAGCGCCAGAGAGCCGAGCAACGAGGTCCAGTAGGTGATCGGCATGTATTTACGCACACCACCCATGTTGCGAATATCCTGGTCGTGGTGCATGCCGATGATCACTGAACCGGCGGCAAGGAACAGCAACGCCTTGAAGAAGGCGTGGGTCATCAGGTGGAAGATGCCGGCAGCGTAGGCGGAAGCGCCCAAAGCCACCATCATGTAGCCCAGCTGGGACAGGGTCGAGTAGGCCACTACCCGCTTGATATCGTTCTGCACGATGCCGATCAGACCGGTGAAGAATGCGGTAGTGGCACCGATCACCAGGATGAAGCTTAGGGCTGTCTCGGAGAACTCATACAGTGGTGACATACGGGCCACCATGAAGACACCGGCGGTGACCATGGTGGCGGCATGGATCAGTGCAGAGATCGGGGTTGGGCCTTCCATGGAGTCGGGCAGCCAGACATGCAGCGGCACCTGGGCCGACTTACCCATCGCGCCGATGAACAGCAGAATGCCGATCACAGTCATCAGCGACCAGCTGCTGTCACCCCAGATCTGGATCTGGGTATCGGCCAATCCCGGTGCCATCGCAAACACCTCCGCATAGTCGAGGCTGTTGGTGTACATAACGATAGCGGCGATGCCGAGGATGAAACCGAAGTCACCCACCCGGTTGACCAGAAAGGCCTTCAGATTGGCGAAGATCGCCGTGGGCCTGACAGACCAGAAACCGATCAGCAGGTAGGAGACCAGGCCTACCGCCTCCCAACCGAAGAACAGCTGCATGAAGTTGTTGGACATGACCAACATCAGCATGGAGAAGGTAAACAGAGAGATGTAACTGAAGAAACGCTGGTAGCTGTTTTTACCGGCCAGGCTGGTCTTCGGCCAGTTGTGTTGATCATCCGCCATGTAGCCGATGGTGTAGATGTGGACACAGAAAGAGACGAAGGTGACCACGGTGATCATCACCGCCGTCAGGTGGTCTACCAGAAAGCCCACCTCCATGTTCAGACCGCCACTCACCATCCAGGTGTAAACAGTACCGTTGAAGGTCTCGAAACCATCATACATAAAGCCTTTCAGCACATAGAGCGACAGCAAGGCGGAGATACCGACCCCGGTACTGGTAACCCAGTGTGCCCCTTTGCGCCCCAGCGTATTGCCAAAGAAACCGGCCAATATCGCGCCGACCAGAGGCGCCAATACGATTGTCAGATAGATATTTTCCATAAACCGTTTCTTCTACATTTAAAAAGGTCCGCAAATGAACGCTAATGAACGCAAATGTTGTTATGCGTCTGAGCTTTCGATTACCGACTCAATGTACCTATTGTTCAATTCAGTTCTTGCTTCATATCCGCAACTAAAACTAAAACCATTTGCGTTCATTAACGTTCATTTGCGGACTTCTTATAAATCAGCCCTTAAGGGCATCCATATCCTCAACGTTGATACTGCGTTTGCTGCGGAACAGCACCACCAGTATGGCCAGGCCGATCGCCGCTTCAGCGGCTGCCACCGTGAGGATGAAAAATACAAACACCTGCCCCGCCGTATCCTGCAGAAAATGGGAAAACGCGACAAAGTTGATATTCACTGCCAACAGCATCAACTCCACGCACATCAACAACACGATGACGTTTTTACGGTTGATGAAGATTCCCGCCACGCTGATCGCGAAGAGGATGGCGCCAAGAATCAGATAGTCTGAAAGTGCAATCATGTCGTTATCCTTTTTCCGCGTCCATGGAGACCATGCGGATACGATCGTCCCCTTTCTTGATCACAACCTGGGTAGCTGGATCGATGAACTTGGTATCGGTACGCCGCCGCATGGTCAGCCCGATCGCGGCAATGATCGCCACCAGCAGGATCACCGCCGCCACCTCGAAGGGGTACATGTAGACGGTATAGAGCACGCTGCCGAGCTCTTCGGTATTGCTGTAATCGGCGGCATGTCTGGCCGGCGCGGCATATTTTTCCAAGCCGAAGTTACCGGGCCCGACGATCAGAATCAGTTCGGCCGCCATGGCAATGGCCATCACCACCCCAAGGGGTAACATCTTGATGAATCCGGCCCGCAGTACGGCGATATCGATATCCAACATCATCAACACGAACAGGAACAGCACCATCACCGCGCCCACATAGACCAGCACCAGTACGATGGCGAGGAACTCCGCCTCTGCCAATAACCAGATACCGCTACTGGCGAAGAAGGCGAGGATCAGAAACAGCGCCGAATGCACCGGGTTGCGTCGGGTCACCACCATCACTGCCGCCGCCAGAACAACCGCAGCCAGTACATAAAAAATCAGCTTTTCAAGTGTCATATACGGATTCCCGTTATATCCAAGGTTGCCGGTGGGTCAACGAACTTTCGACTGGGCTTCGATATCCGCAGCCAGCTGCGCTTCACATTTATCACCCACGGCCAACAACTTCTCCTTGGTCATGATGTGTTCACCGCGATTCTCGAAGTGGTACTCGTAGATTCGCGTCTCAACGATGGCATCCACCGGACAGGCCTCTTGGCAATAGCCACAGTAGATGCACTTGAACAGATCGATATCGTAGCGGGTGGTCCGCCGGGAGCCATCCTCCCTGGGTTCCGCCTCGATGGTGATCGCCAGCGCCGGACAGGTCGCTTCACAGAGCTTGCAGGCGATACAGCGCTCCTCACCGTTGGGATAGCGACGCAAGGCGTGCAGTCCGCGGAAGCGGGGGGAGACCGGCGCTTTCTCTTCCGGATACATGATGGTGAACTTTTTACGGAACAGGTAACGCCCTGTCAGACTCAGTCCACGGAACAGCTCCAGCAGAAAAAGGCTCTTGAAATAGTTTTTAAACACGTTCATAGAAGACCTCAGTCGAACCACCAGGGTACTTGATAGACCACTGCCAGGCCGACCACTGCAATCCAGACAATGGTAATCGGTATGAACACCTTCCAGCCGAGTCGCATGATCTGGTCATAGCGGTAGCGGGGAAAGGTGGCACGCAGCCAGAGAAATAGGAACATGAAGAAGCCGGTCTTGATCACCAGCCAGAAGAACCCGGGTACCCAGTCGAATAGCGGTCCGAGTACCGGCCAACCCTGAAACGGGGAGAGCCAGCCACCGAAAAACATCACTGCCGTCAGTGCGGAGATCAGAATCATGTTGGCGTATTCGGCCAGAAAGTAGACTGCAAAGGCCATACCGGAGTATTCCACATGGAAACCGGCGACGATCTCAGATTCACCTTCCGCCACATCGAACGGGGCGCGGTTGGTCTCCGCTACACCGGAAATCAGGTAGACGGCAAACAGCGGCAGCAGCGGCAACCAGAACCAGGAGAAGAATCCCCCCTCCTGGGCGCGGATAATCTCACCCAGATTGAGGCTACCGGCGGCGACCAGCACGCCGACCAGAGCAAATCCCATAGCGATTTCGTAGGCCACGATCTGCGCCGCGGAACGCATGGTGCCGAGAAAGGCGTATTTCGAGTTCGACGCCCAGCCGCCGATGATCACCCCGTAGACCCCTACCGAGGTCAGCGCCAGGATATAGAGCAGACCGGCATTGATATCGGCCAGCACCAGCTTCTCATCGAAGGGGAACACCGCCCAGGCAGCCAGTGCCGGGCCCAGAGTGATGGCCGGCGCCATCAGAAACAGCAGTTTGTTGGCATTGGCTGGGATGACGATCTCTTTGAACATCAACTTCAAGGCATCCGCAATGGGCTGCAGCCAACCCTTGGGCCCCACCCGGTTGGGACCGACACGCACCTGCATGTAACCGATGATCTTGCGCTCCGCATAGGTGTAGTAAGCCACCAGCAGCATCATCGGCAGGACAATGGCTACGATCTTGATCAAGGTCCAGATCAGATATTGAAGTTCGTAGGGAAGTGCTTCCCAGAGACTGATAAGGAATTCCATCGGTTATGCCTTCTCCACGGTCACTTCGCCAAACGGCTGACCCAGTGTCGATGTGCGCGCCAGACCAGTGGATATCCAGACACATCCCTGAGGAATGCGCTCATCCAGCTGCAGGGGCAGATCGATCTGATTGCCGTTCTGTTTTACCAATGCCGTATCGCTGCCATCGAGTCCCAGACGGGCCGCCTCTTCCGGGTGCAGGCGGATGGCTTCTGAGCCCGCATCCTGGGTCTGCTGTAGGGCCGTGGCGCGACGCACCAGCGGATCGCAGGCATACAACGGTGTATCCCCACCTCTCAGCAACGCATCGGCACTCAGCCGCAGCTCGAGATCTTGAGGTTCTGCCTGCTTGTTATCAAGTGTTGAGGATTCACACAGCTTATGAATCTCATCATGAATCTGTTGCGAGTCGATGTAATCGAAACCTGCTTGATCCGTCAGGTTACCGAGTACCCGAAGGATCTTCCAGCCGGGACGACTCTCTCCCTGCGGCCTGACCACCCCGCGACTCTGCTGCCAACGCCCTTCTGCGTTGACATAGGTCCCAGAGGTTTCGGTAAAGATCGCCATCGGCAGCAGAATATCCGCACAGGCCTCCAGTTCAGGACTGCGGAAGGCGCTGATCGCCACCACCATATCAGCGCTCTGCAGTGCGCTCATCGACAGGGAGCCATTCCAGAAGTCACGCCCGGGCTCTACACCCATCAGCAGATAGCCTTTGCGGGGCAACTTCAGCATCCGCAGAGTATCCAGACCTGAATTCTCAGCGGCTCCACCTCCGGCTTGAAGGTGAGGCACGGCACCGGCAAGCTGGGCACCAACCGAGTTGGCCGCCGCCGGCAGGATAGAGAGTTGTGCACCGGTCGCTTCTGCCAATGCTGCGGCCATCGTATGCAACAGCGCATAGTCCGGGTGGGCTTGAGCCATACCGCCGAGCATAACCAGCGCACTGTCGGCCGCTTTCAGGCTAGCGGCTGTCTGTTTGGCGGATTCGTCCACTTGCGCGGCATCCAACAGAGATGCGGTACCACCCGAGGCCTTGACCCCGGCAGCCTTGGCGACCGCTGCCAAGCGGCCAGCCAGTTCACCCGGCGTACAGATATCCTGTTCGCCAGTGTGGTTCAGATCGAGTTGGATGGGATTCAGATAGTGCAGTTTGGCCCC
>JAKSBX010000065.1 GCA_022360905.1 Chromatiales bacterium | reverse complement strand
TGTATCCAAATCGCATTAGTCGTGAAGTTTTATTGAGGCTATATATCTCCTGGATCACGCATGGAGTACAGGGTATTCTGTTGCCTAGCACAGAATATTGAGAATGGAGTCGGGGTATCTGCATACTCCCATGATTAAGGTACACACTATTATGGATAATACTCGCTATCATCTTCACACCCCCCGTTTATCTCGTCTATTTGTATTGGGGCTTCTGATATTCTCTCATGCCGCTTATAGCGACTACATACCGCCACTTGGCGTGCCTGCACCAGATTTCGGCATCGACAATGTTGCCCCTGCGCTACCTACGAATTGGGGCTCGAATCAAGATGGTTTCTACTATGTGAGATCAGGTGGGGGGAATAGCGGCAACGGCTATCCCGATGATCCCCGCTCGACCATTCCCGACCCCATACCGGCTGGGTCTGTCATCGTTATCGAAGGCACTTATACTACCAAGCACGAATCCAATCCTTTGACCGCAAACGGTACCTCTGATCAACCGGTATATATCCGGGGGATAGATGAAGCCAATCATGCCGTGCTAAAGCAGAAGATCGTTGTGGAAGGAAGCTATTACGTTATCGAGTATGTCGACGGTCAGTGGGACAACAGCTCCTATAACGGAAAGCTGCACCTTTCAGGTGATCATGGGGTGGTACGCTTCGGTGATTTCAGAGGGGATACCAACCGATGTGTCGGCGGGGTTCATATCAATAGCGGTTCTTCCTACCATGTCCTGTTCCGTAACAATATTCACCATGCCGGTGATGCCAATGCAACCTACGATCAGGATTGTCACGGCACCAGCATCGGCCGGAACATCAATAACATTTGGATACTGGAGAACGAATACAGTTACAACAGTGGTGACGGCATTCAAATCAATGCCGGCAGCGCCGGAAACGATTCTACTCACCATATCTATATCGGTAAGAATGTATCACACCACAACAAGCAGACGGGGATGTGGACCAAGCAGGCACGGGATATCATCTTTTCCGAGAACGACATCTATGGTCACGTAAGAAGTGACTCGTCCGGCGGTAGCGGTACCGGGTTTCAATACGGCCCCGACTACGTATGGTTCATTTTCAATCACATTCATGACAACGAAAGTGGCATCATGCTGGCCAGCGATAGCGGGGGTACCGGTCGCGACCATTTTATCATCGGCAACGAGATTTATAATATCCACAAGCAAGGTGCGTACGACGTCAACAACAGTTGGGAGAGTGCTGCAATCGGTGTTTGGGGTTCGACAAACACCTATATCGTCGGCAACACGATCTGGAATGTGGATGCCGGTATTAACTCGCCCAGAGGTAGGGGCAAAATCGATATCATCAACAATATCATCGATGCACCTTCGGTTGACGGTGCAAATCACATCTATTTCTATATGGATCTGATCGACACATCCCGGGTCGACCATAACGTATTCCTCAACGCAGTAAAACTGCGTCTCGGAAGCAGCACCCAGATCGATCTTGACGGATTGCAGAGCATCCATAACCAGGGGCAAAACTCATATGCCGTGGACGATCTGCCCTTCACCTCCTCGCAGGATGGGGATTTTATCCCCGCATCCACCTCTGCCGCTGCACAGAATGGAGACAATGCCCTAGAGGCCTACCAGATTTTTCAAAATCGCTACGGCATCGATATCCTCAAGGATATCACTGGTGCGCCAAGGATCGCAGATGGGGTTGTCGAGATCGGTGCCTATGAAATTTCAGGCACTACCTCGCCGGCACTGGCCCCCCCGTCCGCTCCGGTACTGGTCGCTGATTGAGACCATGTCTCACTAACAAGGTGTCAGTTCAGTTAGGAGAAGCAATTTAATAGTATGCACGGCATCGGTTACTCGAAGCAGGAGATGGTTGACCTCTCACCCCCTAACCAAGCGCTACTGTTGATCGAGCTTTTTTTGTGATTCAACCTGCTGCTCGATTTCGTTGACCAGTTCAGGCGGCAGTTGCAGGCGCATGGCTAACATGGAGAGATAGGCTCGTTCAGCCGAGTTGTCCACTTCGATGGCTAGCAGTGATGCCGCATAAATCTCAGCGGCGACTTCCAGGCTGGTTGCGCTGTTGACAATGGCGTCGATATCTACCGGCTGACCCATCTCACGAACCAGCAGGCTTTGGGTCTCGTGATCCAACCCCAGAGATTCGATCTTTTGGAAGATAGCCTGGCTCTCCTGGGCATCCAGACGGCCGTCTGCACGGGATGCGGCGATCATGGCTCTGATCAGGATCAAACCGAGGGCATCATTGGCGGCTTGATCACTCTCTTCAGGCATAAACAGGCTTCCCGCTGGTGCCGGGGTGAGTTCCTGTACGGGGTTTACGGGATTGGCTGAGTTGCCTCCAGCAGGCGCGCCCTGATTGCTGCTATAACGCTGATAAGCTGTGTAAGCAAGGGCACCCACTGCTGCAACCCCACCCCACTTCAAGGCCTTTTTACCCAGCTTGCGTCCGGATTTACTGCCCAACAGGTTACCTGCCAGACCGCCGGCTAATCCGCCGGCGAAACCACTGGCAGCGCCACTGTTGAGTAATTGCCCAAGTAATTTATTCATATCAGCCATAGTGATAGGTTCCTTTCAATAGGTTTATGACTCACAGCTAAAAACAGGGGTGGCCATAAATTAAAGTTGTTATGCCTGCTTGTCAGACACATCGTCATGCTCACAAGTAAACCGTTATGGTTTTAACCGTCAATTGATACCAATTCGTCCTATTAGTCTGTTTATCGATCAAAAAGTTACGTTGGAGATTCAAGTAATGTATCGAAAAGCAGTGAATCAGATTAGCCAGATCAAGAGGTTCAACTCAACACCCCCACTGAACCACCCACACCTTGAGCTTTGACAAGATTCAGTTTTGCTGCTGCCTCTATAAAGAGGCTTCAGATTCTTTGTGTTATGATATAACATAACATTTATTCTAAAACGAAGATCCACTTATCATGAGTAATCCTGAATTATTGGCCTCTACACCAGCTATTTCACCTCATATCAGAGGTGATCAGCCTGGTTTACTGCGCCACATACTCAATCCCGGTGTGAATCTTTGTCTGTGGCAACGTCCTTCCCAACCGGCGATTGCCCAGGAGCTTTTATCACTCCAAACTTCAGCCCTGCCGGACGTGCGTTGCTCGACGTCGCCGGATTCGTTCGACCAGGACGTCAGCACGCTTTTGCAGCAACAAGGCCTAGATCCGTTGGCCTTCAAAAACTGGCGCATCGATCTGCGTCGTGTGGCGGATCTATACTTCAGTGTCAGCAAAAATCGCGATGTGACATTGCGTCTGGTGACTACCGATGAAGACGATTGTCCCCGCTTCCATGTGGACCAGACCCAGCTGCGTTTGCTTTGTACCTATCGAGGACCCGGTACAGAGTGGTTGAACGATGAACAGGTCGACCGGGCGGCACAAAGTACTGGAGCACCAAATGACGAAATTATTCGTCATGGCGAGCCGAACGAGTTTGAACCTTTCTGGGTGGGCATCATGAAAGGTAATGCCTACCCCGGCAATGCGGGACGTGGTCTGGTACATCGTTCACCCCAGATCTCGGGTTCTGGCAAGACCCGTGTGTTGTTCTGCCTGGATTGCTGATTATGTCCCAAGCCAATACCATCGAGAATCAAGCGATTACTGCGACACCGACATGGCGGCGGGTTGCGGAACTTGCAGATCTGGTCGAGATCTTCGATCCCGAGGTGCAGGTCTGTAGCTGGCAACGGGAGATCGATACCGCTATCGGCAACTACCTGTCTGAAATCCATAATACAGGTGAATTTCAGGTAATCGAAACCTTGTCGCCAACCACTCAGACTAGGCTTGGGCATTTGCCGGAAGGGACAGGACGGGCTTCTTTGGTCGATGACCTGTCGTTTCTCGGCGAAGTGGTTTGTGAGTTGATGGGGTGCTCGGAAGTCGGGCTACGCCTCGCACGAGTGAGTCGCGCCATGTGCCCTGGCTGGCACATCGACCGTACCAGTATCCGGCTTGTCTGCACCTATCAGGGACCCGGAACAGAGTGGCTGGATGATCAGTGTATCGAACGTACTGATATCGGCACTGAGCGAAATCAGGATATGTCATTTATACAGGCTGCCGAAGGTGAGATTGTGTTGCTCAAGGGTGCACTGTGGCAGGACAACGAAGCGCTTGGGGCCGTACATCGTTCACCGGAACTTGCCCCCAACACCGTATTACGAACGCTGGTTACGCTAGATCCACTGTGGTCCACATGAGTTGGCCATTCACAAAAGATTGGGGAATGACTGGATTTATGATCGCGATGTGATTCGCGACCGGGGCACAGATCCTGAATGCCCCGGCAGTGCTTTATACACATGGTGATACTCATCTAGTATGCCTTCTGCGAAATACTCCACCAAACCAACAATCGTCGTAAAATGGCTTTGAACTAGCTGAAAAAAACTGATTGTAAGAGACCTCAATCTAATCGATTTTTTTCTCGTACAGGTAATTTCCTAATCACACTCTCAATAAGACGGATCACCGATTCATACAAGTTTATTTTTATCATGGTTAAGCAACTGAGTCCTTATGGGTTTGCCATTACCCATCGGGAATGAAGAATTCAGCTACCGTTGACACAATATGTAATGTTATAATGTTGCTTAATTCAGAATTCAATTCCTATTGAACAGGTTTAAAAGCTTCGAGACAGCAGATTAAAATGTAATGCATTCAATGCTATGAGACGTACAAACAGTCATTACTTTTACTGTAAATCACAGCGTTCCATAAATGCTGTATTGATCCTGCTGTTTCTTCTGGCGCAGTCCGCAACGCTGCTGCATGCCGAAGTTCATGATTTTCATGACCATGAAGAGTACTGTGATACCTTCAAAAGCCTGGAAAAACACCACTACTTCATTGGTGTTGCGGCGACTCCAATCAGCCTCATTCCCCAGGACAGGGCTGAAACCACCTTCCATCTACCAAAAACCTCCCTGCACAGATCTCAGTTTTATGAGGCTCGCGCCTCACCTGCCCTGCTCTCCTCGCGTAGCTAACAATCACTGAATTCCTCGATCCCCCTGTTGAGGATAAAGCCTGGCCAGTTTTATACACGGTCAGTTGAATGTGCTTTATCGGATCACTGGATTTCATTCTATTGAAACTGTCGGTTGAACAAATGTCTGCCGGCAGAGGCCTGTCTCTAAGACCAGCTTGGAGGCTCGACCTGAATGGAGTTAAAATGAAACACACTTCAAAACTATTCTTCGCATCCATACTGTGCACACAGGCATTCCTGTTTAATGGCTGTGGCGGTTCCAGTAGCAACAATTCATCCGACGATGGAACCAACTTAGGCCTGCCGGCAGAGATGCAGCTGATCATGCTCAATGCTCTAACCGGAGCTTACTACAGCTTTGACAGCACAACCGAGACTCGCACGGACATCAATGAGATGGCGGCCGCCAGCCAGGATAGTGCAGTACAGAATCTGCAGATCACCGACACTTCAACCATTGGACACTTTTTTCATTGGCCGGACTTCAGACTATCCGGTACGGAAGAGCTGCTGGATATGAAATACCTGCTCATGGTCCCGGAGTACACACCCGGTGATCCCATCGATGCGGACCAGTTTGTGCAACTCGCTCACCTTCATGGAGAGGAACTGGCCGCACATAGTGCGGAAGAGTTCCGGGATCCCGAAGCGGGAAGTAACATAGCCGCCGGCCTTGAACGACTGAACAGCTTCGTTGATAAACAGAAGGACCTTGAAGAGGAAATCGCTGAAGTAATACCTGCCGGAGAACAGCTATGCCGTGCCTATGTCGATCCCTACCTGCAGTTTGAGCTTGAGCAGGAGGCTGGAGCAGAAGAAGGAGAAGGAGGCGAGGAGCATGCTCATGGTGCACTGGTGCACTTTGCTTTGACCGAGAGTGGTCGCGTCTACTTTTACGAGGAGCATGAGGGTGCGCTCGAGGAGCTCCAGGGTTTTGTTACCCTAGATGATGTGGTGACGATCAGTGATTGCAACCGAACCACAATCGCCCGGGTCAGCGAAGATGGTGTTCTCATTTTTATTCCCGACACGCAACTTCTCTATCTGGTAGATGCCCATGGTGGTGATTTCCACCAACACTCAACCTGGGCTACCTCACTACTGATGCCTGAAGGTGTCAATGCCGACATGATTGCAATCATCGGCGGTGGTGAAGAGCACGACCACGATCACGAATAACCCTATTTTAACTTGTAACCTATCCCGGCATTAAACCGTGCCGGGATAGATGTGGTACTGATTCATGAGAAAACTAGGTTTGAGCATAATCGCTCTGCTAACTGGTATCGCTTCAGCAGACGACCAGCTCGATTCGATCACTGTCTACGGTTCGCAAGATGAAACACAACAATCCAAGGATTCCGAATCCCTGCGTAAAGGCGCAACAAATTCAACCTTGGGTGGCTATCTGGACAGTTTGCCCAATGTAGACTCCGCCAGTTACGGTGAAGCAGTCGGCCGCCCTGTGATTCGCGGGATGAGCGGTTATCGAGTGAAAATTCTGCACAATGACAATCAGCTGAGTGATCTGTCCGCAATGAGCCAGGACCATGCTGTTGCGGTAGCCCCACGTGCCTCTGAACGTATTCAACTGCTTAAAGGTCCGGCTTCACTTCTCTATGCAGCCCAGGCTGGCGGGGTGATAAAAATCAGTGATGCCCTGGATGCCCCCTTCCCTGAGCCTGGCCTCAAGGGTGAACTCTCCGGTGATATTCGTTCAGACGCAGAGAGCTATAGCCTGGACTCCCATATCAGTCTGGCCAATGAAAATTGGGCCTTACAGTTGGGTGGTCTGACACAGGAGTCCGATCCCTATAAATCCGGTGATGGGGAGACAATTGCCGATTCGGATGTTAACACCGACCAAGGACAATTCAGTCTGGGCTGGCGTCCCAATCCTAGCAATGAATTGCAAATCAATGGGACCAGTTTGGAAAAAGACTATGGGATTCCCAATGCCACACCGGAAGCCACCCGCATCAATATGCAGCGGGATGATCTGGGTTTTAAATACCGCTATCTGCCCAACCCACTCTGGCTGGACGAGATCACCCTTGATCTGCTGAGCAGCGACTATCTGCATGACGAAACCGAAGGGGGCAGAAAAGACGGCCTATTCGGACAAGAGCAACAACGTGGCACCTTGAACCTGGCGTGGGCCGCGGCCGATTGGTGGGGCGAGTCCCGCATCAGCTATGTCAACAGTGAATTGAAAGTCTGTCATGAGCATGGCGCCTGTGATGATTTTGAAGATGCTTCACGTAGTGGGGCTCCCTTGGGAGAGTCGATAGAACAATATGTGTTGAACCGTGGCCTGCCCTACAGTCATGGCCATCCCATGCCTGACACCCAATCCAAAATCTGGCAGGCCTCGACGGTTGCTCAACTCATGTTCAGTGACAGCTATGAGCTGATTACCGGCATCAACTGGCAATCGCGTCAGCTACAGCCGGACCCTGACAATATTCAAGAACAATGGGTCTATCCAACCAGTCTCGATCCCGATTATTATGACGAACGTAATGATCACACCCTTAGTCTCTCATTGGGCATCAATAAGCAGGCCATAGATGCAACATCTAACTGGGAGATAAGCTTGAGTTATCTCGAACGCTTACCCAGCGTTGATGAGTTGTACTGGAATGGATTCCACCACGCTACTGACAGCTATATTTTCGGCAATTCGGAGCTGGACAAGGAACGGAGTTTGAATCTCGATATCGACCTGATATTTGAGCAAAATAGCCACCGGATGCAGTTTTCCGCCTTCTACTATCGCTTCTCGGATTATATCTATCAGGATCGAGGTTATGACGAGAGTGGCGCTGCACTTATAGATCCTTTCCATCTGAGCCAGGTATGGTTTACTCGCCAAACGGATGCGGACTTTGTAGGCGGCTCCCTGCGCTATGAAAACAGACAGGCGATTCTCCGAGCGGAGCCGGATTTGACCTTTTGGGGGCAGATCGATTTGCTCCGTGCAACCGATAGTGATGGTGAAGATCTGCCACGCACCGCACCGGCCAGTGCGGAAATAGGCGTGCAATTGGAACAGCAAGCGTGGTTGGCCAAATTGAGCTTCAAACGGGTTGCCAAAGCCCGCAATCTGGCCCCACAGGAAGAGGCAACACCAGGCTATAACTGGCTGTCGCTCTACCTGCAACACAACTGGGAGATCGCTGATCAGGAGTTGAAGCTATGGCTCAAAGGCGAGAACTTACTGGATGAATTTGCACAAAATCACCTGTCAGTATTAAAGGATACCGCTCCTTTACCGGGACGCCAGATAACGGTGGGTATCGATTGGCACTTTTAATTACTGCTTCAATAAAAAGCCCCGACCTGATCCACTCAGGCCGGGGCCGACTATCCGCAAGGTAAGCGGGGGGGTGCTTACGCGGTGCGAATCTCTATTTTACGTGGTTGAAACTCCTGGCGTTTGGGGATACGCAGGGCCAGTACACCATCTTTCAAGGTGGCTTCAACCTGCTCTCCATCCAACTCTTTACTCAAAGAGAAACTACGCTGGTAACGGGTAGTCTGACTACCGGCATAACCCGCTTTCACACTGTTCGGTACCGGCAATTCAACTCGACCATCAATCGAAAGAATCTCGTTATCGATCTGAATATCCAATGCCTCTCTGGAGACACCTGGAATATCGGCCAGTAAGGTGATGCCCTCTTTGTCCTCGTGAATATCGACTCTTGGGCGTACCGACTGGTAAGAGCTTGCTCTCTTTTCCGCTACCGCTCTCTCTTTTGCTACAACTTCTTGCTGCTGACTCATGATGCTGACCTCCAATCGGTTTTATTGAATGGTGATTTGACGCGGTTTTGCCGCTTCACGTCTTGCGATCTTCACGTGAAGAACACCTTGCTCATAGCTGGCCTCTACCCGTTCCTGATCCACGTCGTCAGGCAGATTGATCTGATAGTGAAACTCACCTTCGAAGCGCTCCTTTTTAACCAATTTGGCGCTCTCACTCTTCTCCACATCCCGTTGACCACTGATGGTCATCTGATTTCGCTCGAGTGAAATACCTACTGCCTTGGGATCGATGCCGGCCACTGGCAGATAGATATCCACCTGTGATTCGGTTGAACCGATATGCATTTGCGGCTGCGCCGAATGTTTGGCTGTATGATGCAGACTTCTCAGACCCGCAGCCTCAAACAGGCGATCCATCTCACTCTCCAGTTGCATGAAATTGTCTGTCAGGCTACGGTCGAAATCGTTTAATCTTGCGAACATTGTTAAAACTCCTGGCAATTGTTTTTGCGTTGATTGATAGATAGGGATGACCTGAGAATTTTTCAAGCTTCCTCCAAATCCAGGCAAAAAAACTTGACTTGACCGACCGGTCTAATATACTCAACCACATGAGTATCGAAATGGACACCAAAGATCGGATTCTGGCCACGGCCCGTGAACTGTTTCATGGGCGCAGCTATGCGGATGTGGGCATCAAAGAGATCTGCTCCATGGCGAATGTGCAGAAAGGCAGCTTCTACCACTTCTTCCAGTCCAAGCAGGATCTCGCCATGGCGGTGATCGACGATATGGCGGATGACTGGGCCAATGGCTTCGTCGCCGAGGCGTTCGATGATGACCTGCCCCCCATGGAGCGACTGGACTACATGGTGGATGCTGTCTACTACTGGCAGAAAGCGGCGAAAAGCCTGGAAGGACGCATGCCTGGCTGTCTGTTCGGCAATCTGGCCTTAGAGGTGAGTACCCGGGATGAGGTGATCAGAGCCAGGCTGAACGCCATCTTCGACAAGGCCAGCAGCCGATTCCATCAGGCACTTCAGCAGGCTACCGAACAGGGTGACATCCCGCCTTTGGATACCGAAGCCACGGCGACAGCCATGCTGGCCTATCTCGAAGGTGTGATTCTATTGGCTAAAACACGTAACGATCCTGATGTGGTGAGGAATTTGGGCCCGGCAATCAAAAGTATTCGGATCGAGCGCAAACACTGATTTTGAGGACCATTTTTTTGGCCTCACTCTTGACCGACCGGTCATCTTGTATGATTGACAGTAACTTAGAGGAGAGAAGTCATGACTGAAAACATACATACTCTGGACACTCGAGGTTTGAGTTGTCCACTGCCCATTCTAAAGACGAAAAAGGCCATCTCGGCCCTGGCATCCGGAGAGGTGCTGGAGATCAAGGCGACGGATCCAGGCTCTGTTAAGGATCTGGATTCTTTCTGCCAACAGACGGGCAATGAAATGATCGCAAGCGAATCCGCCGAGGATGGCTTCTTTTTCAGAATCCGTAAGGCTTGATCATCAACCTGCAGATGATTAAACGATCAATCAGAACTGTAATTTAAAGATGAGTTAGGAGTTGTAAAATGAGTAGTGCAGCACCTGTTTCCGACCTTTCCAATGAGCAGATGAACCAGTGGTTCGATCAACGTTTTGCTGAAAAGATGGCCGAACGGGAGGCGAATCATATTCCCTCTATGACCATCATTGCCACCAAAGGCACATTGGATATGGCCTATCCCCCGTTTATCCTTGCCTCCACTGCAGCGGCTTTGGGTTGGGATGTGTCGATCTTCTTTACCTTTTATGGCCTGAATCTGTTGAAACAGAATCTCGATTTGAAGGTCAGCCCCTTGGGTAATCCAGCCATGCCGATGAAGCTCCCGGAAGGGCCGACCTGGATCAAAGGTAAAGAGATTCCGATGCCGAACTCCATCATGACTCTGGTGCCAGGGTTTGAAAACATGGCCACCGGCATGATGAAAAAGACCATGGACCAGAAAGGTATTGCCCGTATCGATCAGTTACGAGAGCTGTGTGTCGAAGCCGAGGTCAAATTGATTGCCTGTCAGATGACAGTGGATCTATTCGACTATGGCAAGGAGGATTTTATACCGGAGATTGAAGAGTGGGTAGGCGCCGCCAGCTTCCTGCCCAGGGCTGCAAAGGCCGATGTGAATCTGTTTGTTTAAAATCTTACCCTGTTGCTTTCTATACACCCCCTCAATCGCGAGGGGGTTTGCAGGCATCTGTTGGATAGCGCGGTGTTCACCGGGATGACCTGTTATTGATTGGGTTCTGAAAGATAATAAATTAGCTGTAAAAATCTGGATTTGATCTGGCAGATTAATAATCTAATTTTGATGTCGCCTGACAGCCACTACTGCCAGCCAGGAAAGAGTGAACATGGAGAGATTTTAGTTCAAAAGTAGTCAGGCTTAATCTGAAGCACACCTGAATCAATTAATATTCTGCCTGTACTGAGATGGCGTAAGGCCTACCTTTTTCTTAAATAGCCGCGCAAAATAATTAGGGTATTCAAATCCCAACTGGTAAGCGATTTTCGATACTGATGCATCGGATGAAAGCAACATCTCTTTAGCTAGCTCAAGTAACTCCAGATGAATCCACTCTTTTGCTGTTTTTCCAGTCTCTGCTTTCAGTGCGTCGCTCAGATAGCGACTTGTGATATGTAGTTTACTTGAGATGTCATCGATAGTGGGAATAGATTGATACTCATCATTAACTAATAGCTGAGCATTCAATTCTCCTTTGAATTTCTGATAGAGCGAATTCTGGCTCTCTTTTCTCATCAAAAACTGCCTGTGATAGAAACGGTTTGAATACCGTAGGAGCGTTGTTAAAAGATCAAGGATTAGCTCTTTAGTGAATGCGTCCTGGTTGTTCTGATACTCCGTATCTATAGAATCGAACAAATCCTTCACCTGTTTTTCTTCTTTCGGAGACAAATGCAACGCTTCGTGAATGGCATAGTCAAAGAAATGATATTTCTTAATATGCTCGTAGATCGGGTGACTACGGATATAGTCGGGGTGAATAATTATTAGCCGACCTTCTGATTCAACCTTAACCCCCTTGGTACCAATTTCTTGTCCGGGCGCTGTGAATATCATCGTACCGTTCTGACAATCATATTTTGTCCGACCATATACCACCTCTCCTGAAATTATTTTTTTAATCGAGATTGTGTAGAAATCTGAGGAAACCGTAAAATCTTCTTTGCATGACAGCATCCCACTCAGCTCTTTGCTCTTTGTGTAAAGCACACAAAACAAGGGATTTAGTGGCTCAGGAAGACCGAATGCTCGGTTATGCTCAGCTATCGATGAAAAGTGGTACTTTTCCATTGGCTTACACCTCATCATTCGGTGGCCCACCATGAAGTGGGCCTAACTCTAGTTTACATATCTGTCGATACCATGCAGGCATCCCTTGCCTTTTCTGACCACAAACAAAGGTTTTCAAATGGTAAGTATGATCATGTTTCTGTTGCAGACGAATCTGCTAACAGCAATTCTATTGTGCTTTCTTGCGCACGGGTTTCTACCGCTCCATCCAGCATAAAGCTCGCACCATACTGCTTAAGCTTGGCAGCATAGGCATCGTCCACGGCTGAGATGACATCGTCAAGATCATGGGGAATCCTAGCCTCGATATTCACTATGGTCTTGTCTAGTTTGATTTGGCCTTTTGAGTCGGACTGGAATGCACTATACCATGATGGTTCACCGTAGCTATAACGGCGACAAAATACGCGATCACCAACAGTAACAAACATCAGTGTTATGAAACGGTGAGTGAAACCAGCTCGAATTTTTGAGCTGATTGCATCATCAACCATTTTTGCCATGTCTCGTTGCGTGCTTGGGTGCGCCAACGGTTGACGCAACGCAAGGCGAAGCGGCTGAAGAGCTTGCCTCCCAATGAGCTTGGGTAGGCTTGTCACTAAATCTAGCGTATTGGAGATTGCCATGATTGCATTTCCACAATAGGGCTGGATACACCAGTTATAGGGTATCTTGAACGATATTTTTGATGGTTCTTTCTAAGTCGGTGTAGTAAGGGTTCCACGTTAATCGAGCGTGGATCTTACCGATTTCCTCGTAGCCCCAAGCGGAGTACCAAACCTCCTCACCACGCTCACAGCGAGTTGTTGCCCCATCATCAAAGCTGTTCATGCACATTCTGTGATCACCTCGTTCACCGTAGTATGGATTCGACGGTGCAAATAGAGGGCTCATGTGAGAACCCGTGCTGATTTTTTGATTTTCTAAACGCATCGTCAGCGCCATAGCGGATGGAGCATCTGGCTTTGATTCACCGTACCAAACCAATTGGTTGCGAGGATTATTGAAGCTGATTTTGTACATCTTCTCAATCGCGGTTGGGTCAACAACGCTGTCCGCTTCGCTCATGACAATAAGCGTTGGCACAGTCACCGATCCTGCTTCGAGCAAACTTCTAAGCCTCACCGCACTCTCCAAGTAAGCTATGGCGCCTTTGATTGGCGCTGAGGTATAACGGACAATGTTGCGCTCTTCTGCGCTGTACCCGTCAGTAAACACGGATACTAGTGGAGCAAAGCGTTCCAAAATCGGCGCTCTCGATTGAAAGCCAGGAGACAAAAGGATCAGGCCACTAATGCCACCCTGTTCGAGTGCATGGATGGTGACCAGGTTTCCACCCGTTGAAAAACCACCCAACCACACCTCCAGGTAGTCTTCCTTAAGTAGACTGGCATAGTGATCGACGATGGCTTGCCAATCTGCGTAGGTCGATAGCTGTAAATCTTCGGGTTTGCTCCCATGACCAGGTAACAGCAGTGATTGAACGTAAAAGCCTTGATTCCTTAGTGAAACGGCCAAGTCTGAAAAACTGAACGGCGAATCACCAAGCCCATGAACCAGAAGTATGGCCTTGTCCGTAGGCTGTTCGGGTGACAACTCGAAGGGCATGTTCATGACGATTTCACGTTCATGCTCTGGCGTGATGTAGGTTCGATTGATCCGTAGCCAAGCTTCAGTAGTATCGAGATACTCAGAAAAGGTTGGCTGAATATAATCGTAGTATTGTTCGGACTGATTTAGCGGAACGTACTTGTTGAGTCCTAAAGAAGCGCAACCTAGGGTGGCTAGTAATACAGCTACCACTATTGAGATTCGGATAATTATGTTCACTGCCAACGACCTTTTCTCCAGTATGGATTTATCCAATGGATAGGGGCACTCGGTAGTTAGCCGAGCGCCGAACTATCGTTACGCAGCTTTCACCAAACCACCACCATGCATCTTGAAGAATCGATCCATAGCATCAATGGCACTCGTGACGAACTCTTCCCTGTCGTAGAGGTCCACATGTGAGGCACCTGGAACTTCGACAAATTCCTTGGGTTCTGACGCCTGATCAAAGAAGTTCTTGGTTAAAGGGCCGGTGCAAAGGGCGCCGCTGGCTGGATCCATAGCCTTTTCTCCAACAATCCCGATGAACGGTGTGTAGAGATACGGGGCATAGCTTGTCGCATCCGCCAACATTGGTGCTTCCAGCATGAACGACGGCGACAGGTGCGAATAGTTCGGGTAAGTCTGAGTTCCGGCTCGCTCGGTCATGTAGTAATCATAACCCTCGCTAGGCGTTTCACCCGCTTTGATCGCCTCTTCCTCCGCCGCCATGCCGAGTGCGTCCACATAGTCGACAACACCGGTCTCATAGGCCTTCTGGCGACCAGCATTCTGCATCGCGATCAAGCCGGTAACTGTCTCACGATCCATAGTTTCGAAATAGCTGGCTTTGTTACCCAGCATGCCGGAAACAGAAGCAATCGCTTTCAAGCGCTTGTCAGTAGTCGCGACGAGCGCCATGTAGCCGCCAGATGCACACACGCCTAGGCCGAATAGATTATTACGATCGACGAAAGACAGAGTGCCCATGAAGCTGATCGCATCACGAATGCTTTCGATTTTCACAAAGGCGTTCTCGTTGTTGCGAAGTTTACCTTCACTGTCGCCGTAACCGAGATGATCAAATGATATCGTGACATAGCCTTGATCAGCCAGTCGAGCGCCATAGACAGCGCCGGTTTGCTCTTTTACCTGGTTGAAGGCTGACGAAATAACAACCGCAGGGTAGCTACCATTGGGGTCAAAGTCTTTCGGGGTATAAAGATGAGCCGCCAGGTTCACACCTTGCGACTTGAAAGTGATTTCGTTGCGACCAGAAGTCAGATTTTGTGTAGTCATTGGGTTGCTCCTTTAAACGTATGTTCATGATAAGAAGCATGTCGGTTTTAAGCACTGCACAAAACTACGAAATGTGGATACAAAAATACGAAATACGGTCTCATTGAATCGCAGTCTCTCTATTTCTCTCTGAAAACTGCGATTCAATAGTAAGGGCTTACGTTATTTAGGATTTATATGACTCGCTTAACTAATTTACACAATTCCACTGCACTCTAAAGATATGCTGATAATTCAATAGCTTACAAGCCAAATAATTGCTTAATCATCGACTTAGAATGAACATCATCCATTTGGTTACGTGCTTCAAGTATTTGCAATGCATCATTACCAACAGGGTATCTTAAAGTATCTGTACCATCGGTAGCTGCAGCAAAGGTCTTCTCAGCCACTTCCACGGGATCTTGTCCTGCACCAGCCATGGCCCGCGATGACCTCGTGCCCAATTTCGATAGATGCCAGATTAAGTCCAGATTTCTACAAATCAGCTCTTACTGCTCTTTTTCTCTTTCTTCTTCTTTTTATCTTTCTTGCTATCTTTTTTCTTTTTATCCGTTACTTTTGTCTTACTTTTGGACTGTTTGCTCTTATCACTGCTGCTCTTCTTCTTTTTATCCTTCTTGACACTCTTAGCCGAGTCCTTGCTCGTTTTCTGCTTGCTAGTTGTGCTCTGGCTGCTACTCTTTTTGCCGGACTTGGTTCGACAGTAGGCATTGACCTTGGCACCGGTCTTGGTGGTGTAACTCTTCACCCAACTGCAGTTTGCATTGCTAGAACAGGCTGAGTTGCTCATTCCTTTGCAAGTCTTGGCGGCAGATGCCGTTGGATGAAACAGTGCAAGACAGGTAATCACGGCAGATAGAAACATGCCTCTGAACGAAATGGACATAAAGCTCCCCTATTCTTATTAATTTAAAAATCCGATTATAGATCAAAGCCTGCTATGCCATTTCCCTGTCGAATGTAAATTTTTTAAACAACCAGGTTGGTCGGTCAATGTCAGAGACCAGCACTGGCCTTCAACGCACGGAATACCCTACAAACCTGAAGCCCGTATCTTCCGAAGGGAGTGTTTTATGCTGGGGAGAAATGGTGGCCAAAGGATGTCCTGTCAGCCATATATGAAGATTGGCTTCCCTTCCGAACCTAAAAGAGTCTTCTATGAATTGTTGTCTTTCAGGTTCTATCTAGTGAATGCAGTCGTTCAGCCTGACCCCGGGGATCAGCGCAATCACGACAGTCATCAGCATGATCACAGGACTGATCAGCACCATACCCAGTGCGATCGGTTGGATGAGCAGCAGATTGACGTCACTCATCAACAGATGAGCCATCACTTCGAGTAACATACCGCCGATCAGGAGAACGCCGGCTAAAGAGACAAAGCGGCGCAAGAGCTTGCAATTGAGAAATGACATAGTACACCTCACTACTCGCGTATTAGTCATAAATACATAATGTCTTTTAAATATGGCTTTGGCACTGACAATCCTCAATCGACACCAAAACCCAAAAACCTATAAAGTCCCTTTCTATCCTTAGATATCGGCAATATTAATAAGTTCTAAAGTTTTAAACTAGTAAATATTGCACAAGTTCAAATTTTTTACTGTCGCCTCTTCACAAGTAGACCTCAGCAACCCCTATTAATTTATTGTTTTTAATGGACTTTTAATTAGTAACACATTTCCAGGTAGACCCATTTCCACAAATCTCTGCCAGATATATTTCCCGAGATTTCAGGTTTTTAACTCCTTTCAAATGGCATTTCAGGTCATAATCGGGTGATTTTATCAACTTGGGATAGGCATTTGATGGCCTACGACGAGACAACCCAACAACCGAATCAGGGGTGGACATGGCAGAATTTGCATTGGATCCGGCGATTATCTATCTAAACCATGCTGCAGTGGCCCCTTGGCCCCAATCCACGGTTGCCGCTGTGCAGGAGTTCGCCCGGGAAAATGGCATCCATGGATCACAAAACTATCCTCAATGGCTGGCTAAAGAGAACTCCCTGCGTAACCTGATGGCACAACTGATCAATGCACCGACGGCAGATGATATTGCTCTGCTGAAGAGCACCTCCGAAGGACTCTCCTTTATCGCCTATGGCCTGACGTGGGAGGCCGGTGACAATATCGTTTCCATTGCTCAGGAGTTCCCTTCCAACCGGATTGTCTGGCAATCCCTGCAGAGCCAGGGCGTGGAAGTCCGCTTACCCGATCTGGCCGGGAGTGAGCAGCCGGAAGAGGATCTGCTCGCCCTGTGTGACAGCCGCACCAAATTGCTCTCGGTCAGCTCAGTTCAATATGCGAGCGGAAGGCGCCTGCAGTTGAAACCCTTGGGCGACTACTGTCAGGCCAAGGATGTTGTCTTCGTCGTCGATGCCATACAGAGTCTCGGTGCCATGCCGTTCGATGTGCAACGCTGTCAGGCCGATGTGGTGGTCGCCGATGGCCATAAATGGATGCTCGGCCCTGAAGGGCTGGCACTTTTCTACTGCCGGCCAGCTTTGAGAGAGCAGCTCAAACTGAACGAGTACGGCTGGCATATGGTCGAGGCGATGGGGGATTTTGATCAGACAGAATGGCAGCCTGCCGAATCAGCCCGTCGATTCGAATGCGGCAGCCCGAATATGCTGGGTGTGCATGCCCTGCACAACAGTCTCTCGCTGCTGCTGAATCAGGGATTGGATGAGGTTGCCTCCGCCATTCAGAGGCTGACCGATTTCACCATCGATCAGGTGGATGCCCACCACTATCAACTGATCACTCCCAGAGCCTGGGAACAACGTGGGGGAATTGTCACATTTATCGTACCTGATCAGGACAATCAGAAGCTTTATCAATCACTTATGGAACAGGGAATAATGTGTGCCTATCGCGGCGGCGGGATCCGCTTTTCACCCCATTTCTACAATACAGAAGAGCAGGTCTCAGCAGCCTTCAGGCACTTAAAAGCGCTACTGTAAAAGCGTTATATTAATAGTCGGTAATTTTATGATTTAGATCAACCAATTTTTCTCCTTCTGGCATATAGTAATAATCAGGTTCAAGGAGGCACCGGATAGGTATTGAACCATTTCAACCAACGAAAAAGTCATGTTGGGAGTCGAAGTCCGTTCTTCCCAAACATAACAGATGAGTAACGAAGGAGAGAATCGCCATGAAAAAAACGTTAAAAACCGCTTTGATTGCAGCTGCTGCCGGTTCCGCGCTGCTTGCCACTCTGCCTGCCCAGGCTTTCTGGGGACCTTTTGATTGGTTTGACGATGATGATTGGTATGGTCCAGGTCCTTGGGGTTATCCCGGCTATTATGGCTATCCCGGCTATGGTTATGGCTATCCCGGCTATGGTTACGGCTATCCTGGCTATGGATATGGCTATCCCGGTTATGGTTACGGCTATCCTGGCTACGGCTATGGTTATCCCTACGCTGCACCGGTTGCACCGGCGGCTCCCGCAGCGCCAGCAGAATAATTAAACCGAAAACACATATTTCCCCGCCCTGGCGGCGGGGATTTTTACACCAAGCTTTGCCCAAATTCAAAAAACCAATTAAGGTTCTCACCCTATCCCCTTCCCCGGACTTATATCTGACAAGCTGCTTTCTGGGCCGACCCTATGAACCTACCTGATAGACACATCTCTCTGGCCCACGGCAATGGCGGTCGGCTGATGCGCGAACTGATCGAACTGCTGTTTGCCAAACATCTGAAAAATCCAACCCTCGATGTTCAGGCCGATGCGGTCACCCTGCCCCTTGATCGGCATGGTGAGCTGCTCTTCACTACCGATGGATTCACCGTACAGCCTCTCGAATTTCCGGGCGGGAACATCGGCTCACTGGCAGTGCATGGTACGACCAACGACCTGGCTGTATCCGGTGCTATACCGAAATATCTGAGTCTGAATGCATTTATTGAAGAGGGTTTTGAAGTGGCAGCCCTGGAGCGCATCATCATCTCCATCGCTGAGGCGGCCAAAGCGATCGATGTGGCCGTTGTGGCGGGAGACACCAAGGTTGTGAGGCGGGGTGAAGGTGGCGGAATCTATCTAGCGACCACTGGCATCGGTATCAAGGCAACCGATATCAACCTGAGCATGTCGCAGATTCAGCCGGGAGACAGATTGCTGGTCAGCGGGCCGGTTGGCGATCACGGTATTGCCGTGATGCTGGCACGCGAGCAGTTTGGCCTGCGTGGCGATCTCCTGTCGGATGCGGCCAGTGTCTTACCCTTGACCCAGGCACTGTTGGACCTGCCGGGCCTTCGCTTCATGCGTGACCCTACCCGCGGAGGGCTGGCCACGGTGGCCCATGAGCTCTGTCGCGGCACCGGGCTGCGGATCAGCCTGGATCAATCATCCATTCCTTTACGTGATCCGGTGATCTCTGTCTGTGACATGCTGGGTTATGACCCACTCTATCTGGCCTGTGAAGGGCGTGTCGTTGCCGTCATCGCTGCCGATCAGGCCGATCAGGCACTACAGCGCTGGCGGGCACTGCCCGGCGGTGAACAGGCCCAAATCATCGGCGAAACCGAACGCAACGATCCCTATGTGGTGCTGCATACCGAGCTTGGTGGATCGCGCATTCTCGATGAGCTTGAAGATGACCCGCTGCCGAGAATCTGTTGAGTCATTGATAGAAATCCTTGTCTGAGCGGGGGAACCGCTCAATTTTCCTACCCCATGAACGGCATGACCGATGCCCGAAGCAGACTTACACAATCGTGGGCTATGTTTGTAAGCCTACAAATCTCTCCACGGCATCCCTATCCTGAATCAAGGGGTTAGCTCTGGATCGATATTTGTGTTCAATCATTGGTATGGAGGAGTAGTACCTGGGGAAACAGCGCCTACTGCAACTTGATCAGCAGTTATCGCTACTGGATAGCCGCTATAAGCAGGGATGGGATGGTTTGAACCGTTAGCCAGGGCCTGCCCTTCCCCAGGGCAGGCCATCGAACACTCGAAATCTCAGCGGATATTGATGCCCTCTCCAAGCCCGGTCATGCTGGCAAAAACCGAGGCAGCGCCGGCACCCAGATTGCGTGCCAGTCGATCCCAGACCTCCTCTTTCTGGGTGAAGTCGACAATCTCTTCAGCCCCGATCACCTCTCTGGCCACATAACTGCTGCTGCCGAACTCGTCGATCAGTCCGAGCTTGCGCGCCTCTTCACCACTCCAAAAGAGACCACTGAATATCTCCGGGTGCTGATCGACTTTCAGGCGATCGCCACGACCCTCTTTCACCGTCTCGATGAACTGATCGTGCAACTGATCGAGCATCTGCTGAATATGACTCTTATCAGACTGTTCCAATGGCGAGAAGGGATCGAGCAGACCCTTGTTCTCACCAGCGGTCAGCAGTCGTCGTTCGATACCAAGCTGCTGCATGCCATCGACAAAGCCGAAGCCATTGATCAGTACACCGATCGAACCGACCAGACTGCCTTCGTCCGCGTAGATCTTATCTGCCGCCGCCGCGATATAGTAACCACCGGAGGCGCAGATATCGGAGACTACCGCATAGATCGGTATGTCAGGATGCTTCTCTTTCAATCTGCCGATTTCCCGATTGATGTAGCGGGATTGAACCGGACTGCCACCCGGTGTGTTCATACGCAGGATAATGCCCTTGGTCTTATCGTCCTCATAGGCTTTGCGCAGTGCAGTCACCACTTTGTCGGCACTGGCTTTGGTCTCAGAGGAGATCAACCCCTTCACATTGATCAAAGCGGTGTGCTCCGTCGCTTTGATCTGATCCACCTCCAGTTTGTCCGACCACAGAAACATCGCCAGAAGAATGAACAGATAGGCAAAGGTGAGAAATTTAAAGAAAATTCCCCAACGGCGACTTTTGCGGTTTTCCGCCACTGTCGCCATCACCATTTGGTTGAGCAGTTCCCTTTCCCACTGGCTGGGTTCAGATTGAGTGCGCTGTTCCTCTTGCTTTTTATCTGACATTAAATAAATCCTACAAACATTTGATAATAATAAAATTTAACTCGGTCAAAATGCTAACTCTTAACATAGCGATCAAGCCATTTCGGTATTTCGGCAATGTGATCGATACAATCCAATGGGTTGTGTTTACGCAGACGATCCGCCGCATGAACACCATAGGTAACCCCCAACGAAGGCATACCCGCGTTAACGGCCATCTCCATGTCGTATTCCGTATCACCGATCATCAGAGCCTGGTGTGAATCCACGCCACTCAATTCGAGAATCTGATTGAGCATCTCCGGATGGGGTTTGGAAAACGTCTCATCCGCACATCGAGTCAAGTGGAAGAAATCAGCCAACCCGGTGGTCTCCAACGCATAATCCAACCCCTGACGCCCTTTCCCCGTCGCCACAGCCAGCATGTGGCCACGATCGGCAAGTTCCTGCAGCGTTTCCCGGGTCCCGTCGAACAGTTGTGATGGCGCTTCCTGGTCACTGAAAAAGTGTACCCGATAACGGGCCGCGATCTGCAAATGGAGTTGATCATCGGCATCGGGAAAAAGTTGATGGACCGCCTCTTTCAAACCCAGACCGATGATATTACTGATCGATTCAGTGTCAGGCACCGGCATCCCCAAGTCCCGAACAGCGGCCTCGACACAGGAGACGATTCGAGCTTCGGAATCCATCAAAGTTCCATCCCAATCAAATATTAACAACTCAAAATTCATACTAATCCTTAAGTTTTGCCAAGACCTGGGACAAGGCATCCGGCAGCGGCGCCTCGATGATCAGCTGGCTCTTCTCACCAGGCCAGCGCAGACCAAGTTTGAAGGCGTGCAGAAACAGCCGCTTCAAACCCTTGTCTCTGAATGCCCGGTTGGCCGCCGCATCACCGTACTTCTGATCGCCGAGGACCGGTGAACCCAACCATTGACTGTGTACCCGGATCTGATGGGTTCGACCGGTAACCAATTCCGCTTCAACCAGGGTCGCCTCGGCAAACCGCTCTACCCGTCTGAAGATGGTTTGAGAGGGTTTTCCCTCAGCATCCACCCGTACCACACGCTCGCCACCCTGCAGGGTATTCTTCTTCAACGGCCTATCCACCGTCTGCACCCCTTTGCGCCAACTGCCCTGCAGCAGGGCGAGATATCGTTTATCGATTCGGTTTTCACGAATCAGTTCATGTAAAGTGCGTAAGGCACTGCGTTTCTTACTGATCAACAGGCATCCGGAGGTATCCCGATCGAGCCGGTGGACCAGTTCGAGGTGCTTGTCCGCGGGTCTGAGTTGGCGCAATATCTCGATGACACCGAAATTGACACCGCTGCCGCCATGAACCGCCAGGCCTGAGGGTTTATTGACCACCAGAATCCGCTCATCTTCATAGACTACGGAATTTCTCAGCAGATCCATCAGATTGTCGGAAATCCTGCCCCCTTGGTCAGGTCTCGAGGGCAGCCTCATCGGCGGCAGGCGAATCGAGTCACCGCAATTGAGTTTATAGTGGGCTTTTACCCGGCCCTTGTTGACCCGGACCTCGCCTTTTCGCAGGATTCTGTAGACATAGCTTTTCGGTGCCCCTTTGAGTTGGCGCATCAGGTAGTTGTCTATTCGCTGCCCGGCTTCTTCCTGAGTGATGTCAATGAATCTAACCGTTGAAGAATTCTTTGTTGATTCTGACATTTAGCGCCGATTTAATTGCATTGTAAGATTGATGTTCGGTGTGAAGATTGCTATATTCAATTCAGTTTTTCAGGCGCCGGCCAGTTTATGAACCTCATGACAGCCGACGCCCGCGCGGTCAGTAAGCGGTGTTGCAGCCCGATTTCTCGTTTGTGCAACCCGGATTACCAGCTTAGCGCACAGGTGCCGTTGGGACCTGGCTCTTAATCTGAACCCTCACAGCCGCGCCAGAGTGAATATCGAGTGTCAATCCGACGAATTCGGATTTGGCCCCGGAAACTATTGCCGGGCCAATAAAACAATCCATGTCACACTCCCAGCTCTGAGCGCCTTGATCAGTTCGGTCATTAGCAGATCCCGAGCGGCGAACTTTAACAGTTTTTCAGCCGTCCGAGCTAGTTTTCTGGTTTGGAACACCCTCCTAGTCCCGGAGGTTGCTGAGTGATGCTCCTATACTGAGCAGGTATTCGTTATGCCTGATCATGATGGTGTATCGCTTTGCGCATCGGGATGGGACGTCGGGCGGTTGTACGGATAACACAATATGAAACGTATGTTGATCAACGCAACTCAACCTGAGGAGTTGCGTGTTGCCATCGTCGATGGCCAAAAACTCTTTAATCTCGATATTGAAATTCCCGGTCGGGAACAGAAAAAAGCCAACATCTACAAAGGGCGCATCACCCGTGTCGAACCCAGCCTGGAGGCGGCATTTGTCGACTACGGCGCTGAGCGACATGGCTTTCTGCCACTCAAAGAGATCTCCAGAACTTACTTCACCAATAAAGCCAGGGAGTCATCGGGACGGGTCAATATTCAGGAGGCGCTGAAAGAGGGCCAGGAGGTCATCGTTCAGGTCGAGAAGGAAGAGCGGGGTAATAAAGGCGCCGCGCTCACCACCTTTATCTCACTGGCCGGCCGCTACCTTGTCTTGATGCCCAACAACCCCAGGGCTGGGGGTGTCTCCCGCCGAATCGAAGGTCAGGACCGTACCGAACTGCGCGAAGCGATGAGTGAACTGCAGATCCCGGAAGATATGGGGCTGATCGTACGCACCGCCGGTGTCGGCAAAAACAGCGAAGAGTTGCAGTGGGATCTGGACTATCTGATCCAGCTGTGGAATGCCATCGAACACTCTGCAGAGAAGCCTGCTCCGTTCCTGATCTACCAGGAGAGCAATGTCATCATTCGCTCCATTCGGGACTATCTGCGGGCCGATATCGGTGAGATCGTCATCGATGATGCCGATGTATTCAGTCAGGCGGAACGCTTCATCAACCAGGTGATGCCGCAATACAGCAAAAAGCTGCGCCACTACGACGATGAAGTGCCCCTGTTCAGCCGCTACCAGATCGAAAGCCAGATCGAATCTGCCTTTCAACGGGAGGTCAGTCTGCCTTCCGGTGGCGCCATCGTGATCGATCATACGGAGGCCCTGACCTCGATCGACATCAACTCTGCCCGAGCGACCAAAGGCGCCGATATCGAAGAGACCGCTCTGAACACCAACCTGGAAGCAGCCGATGAGGTCGCCCGACAGCTCAGATTACGGGACCTGGGCGGCTTGTTCGTCATCGATTTCATCGATATGACCCCTTCCCGCAATCAGCGTGAAGTGGAAAACCGGCTCAAAGACTCGCTGAAACAGGACCGGGCGCGGGTTCAGATCGGCCGTATTTCCCGATTCGGTCTGCTCGAGATGTCCAGACAGCGACTGCGTCCCTCCCTTGGTGAAGCCAGTGAGCAGGCTTGTCCCCGCTGTAAGGGGCACGGCACGGTACGTGGTGTGGAATCCCTGTCACTCTCGGTGCTGAGAATCATCGAAGAGGAGGCAATGAAGGAGAATACCGGTCGCATCATGGCCCAGCTGCCGGTCGATATGGCCACTTTCCTGCTGAATGAAAAGCGCCAGATGATTCACGACATCGAGAAGCGCCAGTCGATTGAAGTTGTTCTCATTCCCAACATCCATCTGGAGACCCCGAACTACCAGATTGACCGGATCCGTGTCAGCGACCTGCCGGGTGAAGACGATACAGTCTCCAGCTATAAGATGGTCTCCGATGAAGCGGCTGAGCCCGCAGAGTACATCACTGCCAAGCAGGTTAAATCTGAACAGCCAGCCGTGAAATCGATCGCACCGGCAAGCCCGGCGCCACAGAGAGCGGAAGCACCGGCTGCCGTCAACCAAGAAGGCGAGACCGGCTTTCTGAAAAAGATATTCAGTATCTTCTCCTCCAAAGAGGCTGAACCTGAACAGCCTGAGGTCGAAGAGAAAAAGGCCCCTGCCCGCCAACAAAGTTCAAATAACCGCCGAGGCCGACGCTCCTCTCAGCCTGGTGCGCGCAATGGCAAATCCGCCAGCGGCGAACGTCGCGGTGATAGCAGAAATCAGGAAAAACAGTCCAACAGACGGCGTGGCGGTGGCAACAAGAGTGGCGGAGCCACTGACAAGCGCGCCACTCAGGAGAAAAAGCCTCAGGAGCAGACTGCACCGGCCACGGCAACCGCTACAGGTGACAACACGGAAACCACCACCAAGCCGAAGTCCAGACGGGGACGTCGCGGTGGTCGCAGAAGACGCTCTGCCGCCGAGAGGAATAGTGAACAGACGGCAGTAAACAATGCTGCAACCGAAGGGACTTCGGAAGCCCCAACCCAGGAGAAGGCTGAAGAGAAGGGCCAAGAGAAGCCGAAGAGGCAGCAGCCCAAAGCACAGAAGAAATCTGCCACGCCACGGGCCGCCAAAGGTGGGAAATCGACCGAAGCAAAGCAGCAGACCGAATCTCGAGATGAGAACAGCCAGGTCGAGGCAAAACAGAAACCTCAGCAGGTTGATCGTGCTGCTGAGACAGCCGAAGCAGCGCCTAAAGATAAGCCAAAAGCCAAACCGCAACAACCTGAGCAGCAAGCCAAAACTGTCCAGACAGAGCCTGCAGAAGCCAAACCGACAGAACCCCAGGCAAGCTCAGGCGCCAAACCGGACGCTGATCGTAAGCCGGCGAAAAAGCGTGATACAGCCAGCGCCGAATCAAAACCGGCCGAGCCAAAAGCCAAACCGGCCAAACCTGCTGGGCAGGTAGAGACAACCAAAGCTAAGCCCGAGGTTAAGGAAAAGCCAGCGGAGACCAAAACAGCGCAGACTTCTACCAAGAAAGAACCTGTTGAGAGCGCAGCGAAACCAAAGCCGAAAGCAAAACCCAAAGCGGCGAAGCTTCAGCAGGTTGAAACCAAACCGGTCGCGAAAGAGAGCAAGGCGGAAAGCACTACAGTGGAAAGCCCGCCGAAAGCGAAAGCCGCCCCCGAACCACAGGTGGCGAAACCGGAACCCAAGGCTACCATTGAAAAGGCTCAGGAAAGCCGGGCTCAGCCGGCATCCAAGTCCGTTCAGGTTGAGACCAAGAAGCCTGCAGCCAATACGGATGTCAATGTTGCTGACGCCAGTGGGGATTGATTCATAAACGGCAATGGCCGGGAGGGGCTTAGCCCCTCCTCCCACCTGAGCAAACTTTGATTCAAGCAGAACCCTTCCTGAGATTTTGCAAAGATCGACTTAAGGTGACGGATTAAGGGTTAATCCAAACTGAAACCTCAGCGGATTTATCGTAGAAGATGCTGTTGACGTATGTGTGCAAGCAGCCCACGGGACGCCTCTTCGACCATATCAAAAACATTCTCGAAACCGGCTGCACCGCCATAATAGGGATCAGGTACCTCCTGCTCTTTGCGAGCGGGAGCAAAATCCATGAACAGATGCAGTCTATGCTCCTCTCCAGGCGGACAGAGAGCGCTCAAGTCCTCGTAGTTTGAGCGATCCATGGCCAGTACATAGTCAAACTGATCGAAGTCGTTCACCGTCACCTGACGAGCGCGCAGATCGCTCAGATCGACGCCCCGTTTGCTTGCGGTTTCCCGAGCCCGGCGATCCGGCTTGCCCCCCACATGATAGTCGATGGTGCCAGCGGAATCGGTCGTGATTCTGTCACTCAGACCCGCCTTTTCCACAATATCCCGAAACACGCCTTGTGCGGTTGGCGATCGGCATATGTTGCCCATGCAAACGAACAGAACCTCTATTTTTTCACTACCTGTCATATGGTTATTCTCAATTCGATGATCTGTAGACGACACCAATGGCGTGCCACCCAAAATAGGTCATTCTACCCTATTCGGCACAGTATGGTCTGGTCAGTCGGCCAGAAGATTCTATTGATTGAATGAGGATCATGGCCTGATTGGATTGACACCAATCACCCTATCACTAGTGGATGGCTATCTGTTGGAAGGTCTGAACGGCAGCCCCTTCTTTGGCAGTGTGCCTTTTTTGACTTTCTCAACTTTCAACTCAAGATTGTGTTTTTTACCCCGGCGTACAACGGTCGCCGTGGAGTGATCTACCGATTCCAGTTTCCAGTCATTCTGACTCATTCCCTGAGCGACTCGCAGTAAACGGTTGGTATTCAGATCCCGTATCACGGCAACCCGGTTCTTCGGTGTAATCACTACCCCTTCCAGCCTGAGTTTCAGTGGCGTCTGTCTTACTACGGGCTTAGTAGCCACTTTCTCAGGCTCCGCAGGAGGTACTCGGCCCTCCCTGAAAAGCGGCCGATCCGTTATCTCCTGATAGACAGTCACCGATGGCGGATTAAACCGGGTGAGCGTGGTTTTTTTTGCTGCCTGAGTAGAATCTGGGGTGGTCTGAAGGTTCTCCGTCACATCCACCTCAGCCGGATTACTCCACTGATAAATAAACATGACAGATGCCAGGCCAATGACGATCAGCAGGAGCAGGGTCAGAGAGTTAAAGAATGTTTTCCAGGGGCTCATGTATCTCGCCCCTTCATATAGCCCACTAATTTAAAGTCGATATCCAGCAGCTCAAGAGTCTGCTTGATCTTTTTGTTTGCCGGCAGGCGACGCCTGGCAATCGGTCGACTTCGAATCACGATCTCATCGACAAACAAGAAAGGTTTTTCGCTCTCCAGTTTGTGAAATATCGAGACGCTGTTTTCCAGGGTGCTTTTCATTCGGACACGAATCGCCACCCGACTGAAACCATCTTCCTGATCGTTACTTACGATCTGGGTACTGAGAATTTCACCCTTGTTCGATGAGACAACACCCTTCACCCGGCGCTGCAGTTCAGCCTTGGCCAAAGAATCGGTTTGACTCTGCAGATAGCGACGATCCGACTGACGGACACGTTTCAAACGGGCCGCTTCAGACTGATAACGCTCTGCTTGCGAATAGATCCGTTGGTAGAGCTGAATCTGATGCTGGTGATTGCTGATCTTTTCATCATAGTGACTGTTCAGGGTCCAGACCGGATAGATCACTGCAAACAGACCGAGTCCAATCAGCAGTACCAACAACGCCAATGCCAGGAAGCGACTCTGTACGGGAGTCAGTGATTCAATCATTCAAACCGCTCCCTGGTACCTGTTACGTCGCCAACCGGCAGGCAGTGCGCATCGATCATCTCGCTTCTCCCGCCTGACTGGATATCAACTCGGCTGAGATATGGAAGCGCTCGGTTTTGTTCTTTTTGTTCTGTGTCACAGGTGAGCGGAAAGAGACATTTTGAAACAGCTTGGATGATTCGATCAGCGGTATCAGCACAGCGGAAGCGACAGATTGCCCATGAATATGCACCTTCTCATCACGGATTTCGAAATGGTTCACCCAGGTATCGTCGGGCAGCAGCAGGGTCAACTCATTGAGTATCTCCATAATCTGCATCGAGGATCTTTTCTTATCCTCAAGGAATCTGTTTTCCAGCTCTGCACTCGCTACCGAATCCCTGAGTCTGGAGACGATATTGGCCTGTTGCTGGCTCTGTTCGAGTTGATCTTCAAGCTGAGCGGTCAAAACAGATTTCTGCCATACAGGCAGCACCAGGTTACCGACCAACACGATCAGCAGCACAAAAAACAGTAACAGATTGATCAACCGGTATCGCTTGCGTGGCTTTTCACGCTTTTCCGGAGGTAGTAAATTGACGGCGTTGAGTTTTGGGTCGGTCTCTTCACAGGGTGAGATTGCATTGATCCTGACGCTGTTCTCGTCCAACTGCTCCAGGGCATGAGCGATTTTATCCACTGGGGCCAGTATCAGGGTGATATCGAGCGTCCGATTCTGCTTGTCTCTGCCGTTAATCACATAGTCATAGTAGACCTGACTGGCATTGAAGGGAGTCTGGCGATCCATCTCAAAGGCCAACACCTCTCGCAGATTCTCTTCCGCCTCGATCGGCAGCGTGACTTTTTTAAACAGATATTTCTTCCTCTCCAGGCAGAGCCGTATCTCACTCGCTGAGGCCAGCAACCGCTTCTGGTCGGGATTCTCAAAATCGATGACTTTCAGGTAATTCTGCTCAACCTCTTCGCCACTGAGACCACGGTTGACGACGCGCAGTGCCTCATCCTCATAGAGCAGTTGCGCCGGCCTGCCACCACTGAACAGCGCACGCAGGGCCTCCGGCATGAGCGAACTGATTTCGCCACTCCACCACTGCCAGAAACCCAGCCATTGATATTTTAGTGTTTGTACGGCCATTTAAAGATTCTATCCGGTTTTTTCCCCTATAACGACTCATACCAGGAATGAATCGAATAAGGTTTCCTGCCCCGGTTTTTCAAACCAACGTCTGCCACTATTCTGGCATGCCCCCCCTGTTTTGTCCTGGCACTGACTTCTATTCGAAACACCTTACTCTGTGATGTCGCCCCACCCTGGGAGAGGTCCAGATCCGCCAATTCACTATCGAGCTGATCCAGGGCCTCGGTCAGCTCGGAAGCAGCTTGACCGCTCGAGGTCAACAGGGTCTTCAGTTGCTGAGAGGCAAACCTGAAATCTACCGTGGCGCTGTCCGAGTTGAGCGTAACGTAGGGACGTAACCGATTCACCCGGTCGGCATCAAAGCCCATCACATAGGCCAGCTCTTCAAGGCTGTTCAGATCTTTACCGGCCGTTTCGTATCGATAACCAGCGGCACGATAATCCTTGTTTTCCGCACCATTCAACCTTCTGAGATCATCTGCATCCCGCCAGTCATTGAGTCGGTCAACCAAGGCGTTTCTCTCCTCCGGATTATCTGAGATCAGCACGAACAATCTGTTTAGCTGGTCAGCGGAAGCCTTGTTCAGATCCAACAAGCCGGATGCGTTGCGAATCGAGATCTCCAGATCGCCCTTTGCTGTCTGCAGGGGATAGACCTGACCATTGAAGTTCCATCGCTGCTGAGGATTGTTGACCATCAGCTCCATCAACGCACGACTGAAACCACTCTCGGCCAATAGCTTTGCCTGCAAGGCATCCTTGGCGTTACCGGCGAGCCGGCTTTCAACTTTCGATTGGGTGGCAAAACTGGCCGCTATGATAGTCAACAAGGCAACCAACCATAGAACCAGAATCAGCGCAACACCGCCACTGCGCCGATAAGCCGCAAAACTCCTTCTGTTTTTTCTGTCGTTTTGAGCGCTTTGGGGAATCATCAGTCGCTGCGCCTTATTCTGACAATCTTCTCACGGGGCCTACTCGTACCGACTTCAGTAAAACTGATTTTCACCAGCTCGGGGTAATTGTTATTGAGCTGTTCCCAAGCGTCGTTCCATTCCGGCTCATTCCGATTAGGTAAAAGCCCGAAATAACTGAACTCCACATGCTCCAGGCCCGACAGAAGTAGGCGTCTGCGCCCCTCCTGAGGTAGTACGAACTGACTCTTCTTCGGGTTGTATGGGATGTAGTCGAGCACCAGACTCGCACCTTGCTCGAAATCATCCTCCAGAGCCAGACGGTATTCGAACAACCCGCCTGGCTGATACTGTTGCGGTGCCGGTGCAATAAACTGAACCTGTCGGGCATCACCCGTGAAAGACAGCAGGCGGGTGCGATTCTGTTGTTGCCAATTCAGAGGAATCATATTGCGGATGATCTGTTCGACCCTTGCCATGGTGAGCAACTCTGCCAGTTGCCTGTCGCTGTTATCCGCTACCCGCTCCCAACCTTTGATGTTGAGAAACAGCATGGAGACAGAGGTTGTGGTAATGACGGCCAGCAGCAGCAAGGCGATCATAATCTCCAGCAGAGTGAAACCGGCGGAGTTATTAGACTTAGGGTTTATCACGAATCACCCCGATTCGTGTGAAGGATAATTCCCGTGTACCACCAGGGGCATCCCAGCTGATTTTCAAGATCTCCTCGACCGCTACAATTGGCAGAGCCACAAGTTTTGCATCGTCCCAGCTATAGGGTTGACGCAGGTAGGACCAACTATAGGTATCCAGATCGGTCCCCTGTTCGCTATAGCTCTCCGCTTCGATCTCCGCACCCATCTGCTCAAGACGGGTTTGTGCGATCGACACAGCTTCAAAATATTGTGAGGCCACCTGATGATTTCTTACAGCGCCGGAGTTGATGCGCAGAATGACACTCATCGTCATGGCGAGAATGACGAAGGCCACCAGCACCTCGATCAGTGACATTCCCTCAGACTTTGAACGATGCATCTTCTTTAAATTCACGGCTGTCGAGAATCTCTACCCGGCTGGTCAGCCAATCCACGGTAATCACAAACCCACGCGTTTTGTTGCCCAGCCGGATCAACCCGCCACTTGAACTGCCATCGGGATAGAAGTGCAACACCAGAACCTGCTCCCGGTTATCGCTACTCTCTGCCATAAAGCTGATACCCTCAGGTAGCTGCCTGACGGCGCCCTGATTAACCAGATCACTCTGGTATTGATCGATCTGCAACTGAAAACTGATTTTGGATTGACTACCGGAAATGATCGCAGACTGCTGTACAAAGCGAATCTCCTGAACCAGATCCCTGGCGGCGGCTTTCAATTTCAGTGCCGGGAAAGCCTTATGCATCAGCGGAGGTGTCAGGGTGAACATCATGGCCATCAATACCAGCACCAGCATCAGCTCAATCAGCGTAAAACCCTGGCTCGTAGATCTGCTCATAGGGCAACCAGTGAGTTAACGCCCAGGATGGCCACCAGTATGGACATCACCACACCGGCGATGATCAGGCCAAGCACCAGAATCATCACCGGTTCTACCAGACTGAGCGCTCTTTTGATCAAAGTCTGAGTCTCCATATCGAGGATCTCTGCGGTTTGCATCAACATCGGCTCCAGTTGGCCGGACTCTTCGCCAACCCGGATCATCTGCAGGGCAAACTGTGGAAACTGAGCATACTCGGCCAGCGGATCGGCCAGCCTGTGGCCGGAGCGTAGATGCTTGATGACCTGATCCATCCCATCGGCAATGACGAAGTTGCCGATGGTATCCTTGACGATCGCCACGGATTTCAGCAGAGGTACGCCATTTTCCAAAAGGGTGCCCAGGGTTCGACAGAAACGGGCCGCTTCCACCTGTTTGACGATCGGTCCGATCACCACCAGGTTGAGTAACCGCCCGTGCCATCGTTTTGCCGACCGTTTATGGCTCATCTGCCACTTGAAAAAGAGAATCACCAGGATTACCACCAGCGCCAGCACCCAGCCATAATCCTGCAGAAACGTCGCCAGACCCATGGTAATCTGGGTGGAGAGAGGCAACGCCTCTCCCATGTCCATGAACAGCTCGCTAAACTGGGGAATCACATACGTCAGGAGGATCAGGATTGAGGTGATGGCGACAAACAACAGGATTGCCGGATAGATCAGTGCCGAAATCAGTGAACTTCTGACCTCCTGAGCCTGTTCCAGATGAATCGAGAGTCGTGAGAGCACGCTCTCCAAAGCACCACCCGCCTCGCCGGCGCGTACCATCTGAATATAGAAGTTACTGAATACCCCCTCCTCCTTGGCCAGGGCGTCGGCAAACGAGTGACCGCTCTTCAGGCTGTCGCGAATACTCATCAGGTGCTGGCTGAACAGGGAGTCGTCTCCGGAAATCGAGACCAGTATGCCAAGCGCCGAATCAAGGGGTTGTCCGGAGTGCAGCAGTGTCGCCAGTTCACGGGTAAACGCGACTATCTGACCCTGGGCTATCTTTTTGCGTTTGAATAACCTGCGGGATGTTGTATGGGTTTTCTGCTGACTCTCTTCAATGCGAATCGGCACCTGACCATTGAGGTGTATCTGGTTCACCGCATGTTCGCGGCTTACCGCTTCGAGCACCCCTTCAATGATCTCACCATCCGATGAAACTGCTTTATAGAGAAAAGAGGCCATCAGCTCTCCTGGGTGACTCTTAATACTTCTTCCAGCGTGGTAATGCCTCGTGCCACTTTAAACAGGCCGTCCTCATACATCGATTTTGCCCCTTCCTGCTTGGCACAGGCTGCCAGGGCGTGTTTATCTTTGCCTTGCAGTATCAGAGACTGCATCGCTTCGCTCAGCTCGATCATCTCGATGATCGCACTTCGCCCACGGTAGCCGCTGCCGCCGCATTGATCACAGCCGACCGCCTTGTATAAGTCGGGGTTCTCCTGGAGAGCAGAAAAGCGGGCAAGAACCTCTGCGGGCGGTGTATAGGACTGTTTACAGTGAGGGCATAGATTGCGCACCAATCTTTGTGCGACAACCGCATTCACGGTCGAGGTAAGCAGAAACGCTTCGATGCCCATATCGAGAAACCGGGTGATACTGCCGGCGGCATCGTTGGTGTGCAGGGATGAAAGTACAAGGTGGCCGGTAAGGGCCGACTGCACGGCAATCTTGGCGGTCTCCTGATCACGGATCTCACCGATCATGATGACATCCGGATCCTGTCTTACGATGGATCGCAAAGCCTCACTGAAGCCCAGCCCAATACTCGATTTCACCTGGATCTGGTTGACCCCCTCGATGTTGTATTCGACCGGATCCTCGACCGTGAGGATCTTTCGTTCAGGGCGGTTGAGATAGTTCAGCGCGGCATACAGTGAAGTAGTTTTACCGCTGCCGGTGGGTCCGGTGACCACGACGATACCGTGGGGTCGGTCGAGAATCTCCAGCAGACGCTGTTCGGTGGCACTTTCAAAACCAAGACTGGCGAAGTCCAGATTCAGTTCATCCCTTTGCAATAGTCTGAGCACCATGCTCTCACCATGCAGTGTCGGTACGGTGGAGACACGCAAATCGAGGGTGGCGCCATGCACGCGGATCTTGAATCGCCCATCCTGGGGCAGACGGCGCTCGGCGATATTCAGATGGGCCATGATCTTGATGCGGGAGATCAGGGCCGGTGCCATATTGATCGATGGGTGTTCTGTCTCGCGCAACAGACCATCGACCCGATAGCGGATCTTCAGCACCTGCTCGAAGGGTTCGATGTGGATATCCGAGGCTTTGCTGGAGACCGCTCTTTGAATGATCTGGTTGACCATCTTGATGACCGGTGCCTCACTGGCCAGCTCTTTGAGCTGTTCAACATCATCCAGCAGCAGCTGGTGCTCCAGACCCTCCCCTTCCTCGGCGGAACTGCTCTTCTGCAGTTCATTAAAATGCTCCTGGATGGTCTCATCGATCTCACTGGCGATACCGGTGAGCAACTTCACCGATTTACCACTGATCAACTCCAGGGCTTCTACAACGAAGCGGTCACTGGGATCGACCATGATCGCCAGAATATGCTCTTGCTGATCGTCGAACACCACCAGTCGGTGCTGTTTGAGGAAATTAGCAGAGATGTTCTCACTGAGATGGGCCAGATCCGGGTAGTCTTTCCGTTCGGCCAGAGGCACACCACAGATATCCACCAGGGCCTGGGCCAGATCACGATCTGATATCAGGCCCAGTTGCAGCAGAATATTGCCGATCGACTCGTCGCTTTGCTGGCTCTGCTTGAGTCGTACCGCCCGATCCGCTTCGGCTACTCCCAGACGTCCGGAAGCCACCAGTGCAACGCAGATGGGCTGGCTGGTATAGACCGGTTCCAGTTGATCAGGATCTTCTGCCGAAAGGGTTTCGTTATTGATGCTGCGACTCGTTGTATTCATCCCGTGCCTGTCTTCGAACTGCAGAAAGTTTCATACCCATTGTATCGCTACAATCTAGTGTAGCGTAACAATGAGTTGGATCCTTGAGCGCCACATTACAAACGGTAGACAGTAGAAATCACGACAGATCAGCAGTGGGTATTTGCTAAGGAACTTCTGATTAATCCGTCATTCCTGTGGATACCGGAATCCATGTGCTTAGTTATCCTGAATCTCGGCATTCGCCGGGATGACGAAAGTGAATCGATCAGAGCTTCCCTGAATCCTAACCAAAGTAATGAACAGACTAGCATTTTAAATTGCTGAGCCCTATTCCTGGATCGTGCTCAACGGACTGCACGTCGCCGGTTGAAGTCATCCTGAAACAGTGTGGCTTCTTTGATCTTCTCTCTCAGTTCCTGGGAGATATCGAAGGCTTCCTGCGGATTTCGCACCACTTTTGGCGTAAGCGTGATAATCAGCTCGGTTCGACTGACATCCTTTGTTGTACTGCTGAACAGACTGCCAAGCAGTGGGATGTGCATCAGACCGGGAATTCCGGCCTGGCCATTGCTGGTGTTCTCTCTGATCAAACCACCAAGCACCACGGTTTGGCCGTCGTGAACCACCACCGTACTCTCAATTGTACGTTGTGAAATTGCCACATTGCCGCCACCGCCGATCGCCGGTGCCGAGCCAGGTGTGCTCACCTCCTGACTGACCTCCAGGGTGACCATGCCGCCCTCGTTGATACGGGGTGTGATCTGCAACAGGGTACCGGTATCCCGGAACTGGACCTCAGAGACGATCGGCGCATTAGGGTCTGTGGTGCTCTGCGAAGAGCGGGTAACGATCGGAATCTGATCGCCGACCCTGAAACTGGCGGTCTGGTTGTCGATCACCATAATCTGCGGTGCGGAGAGAAATTTCACTGAAGACTCATTCTCCAGAATGTCGAAAAACACCTTCAGATCATCCAGGCTGTTGAACAGACCCAGAGCAAATCCGTCACCACCGACACTGTCGGGCAGTGGCGAGCCCAATCCACCCTGGTAAGGACGCCCACCACCGGTGGAACCGTTGAAGAACCAGCGCACACCATAGCTGAGATTGTCGGACAGTTGCACTTCGGCGATGGTCGCCTCGATCATCACCTGTTTGGGCGCCACATCGAGTCGGTTGATGGTTGCTTTGATCTTCTGATAGTCCTTGGGACTGGCCATCACCAGGATCGCGTTGTTGTCAGGATCAGCAATAATGGTCGCCGTCGAGGCGGCTCCGCCACCTGGCGTCGTGGTCTCAGACCGATCAGCCGATGGATCATCAGCAGCAGCAAGTGTTGGCTGATCCTTGGTCAGCGCGGCTTCCCGGTCCGCATTGCTGTTTTTCAGATCGATACCGGTGGTTGTCGGTGACCGCACATTGGAACGCAGCAACGGATCACTGCTGCTGAGGGGCCCGGTTGACTCGGTCGCCGCCACTTCATTACCGAATATGCTCTGCAGGATCGCGGCGATATTTTCCGCTTTGCCATTTTTCAGATGATGAACATAGAGCCGGCGGTCAGGGGACTTGTCACTACCCTGATCGAATTGAGCAATCAGGCGGCGCGCCTCGTCGATATACCTAGGCTGCTGACTGATCACCATCACCGCACCCAGTCGTTCAACTGGGATCAACTTGATCATGTTACCCAGGGGTGAGGCATCCCCATCACCAAGAATATGTTTCAACTCATCGGTGAGCGTCTTCGCATCGGTGTATTTCAGAGGGATCAGGCCAAAGGACATCCCGCTCAACCAATCCACATCGAACATCTTGACGGTTTGCAGCAGATTGTTGATCTTCTGATAGGAACCACTGAGGATCATCAGGTTTCTGCCCGGGTCGATACGAATCTGTTCGGATTTCGTGGTGAACGATTCAAGAATCTTTTTCATCTCCACGGCAGAGATGTATTTCAGCGGAACGATCTGTACACCCTGACCGGCGCGCATTTTTGCCTGGCCCTGGCCTACCGAGGGTTTCAGTGCCATACCTTTCAGATCCGCTGCCGGAAGAATCTTGTAGAGTGCACCGTTACGAACCATCACCGCACCGTTCATCTGCAGGATGTTCTCCAAGATCGGCAATACGGCTTCCGTACTGACTGGATAGGTGGTGTGGATAGTGACTTTTCCCTGAACCTTGTCGTCGATCAGATAGTTTTCCCGTAAAATCTCTTCGAAGATAACCTTCACCACTTCCCGCAGATCGACCGCCTCGAAATTCAGCGTGATGTCCCCTTTGGCCGGTTGGCTCTGACTCTTCGCCTGAGCCTTTCGGTTGATGAACTCACCACTGCCCTCACGGACAAAGAACTCCGGTTCCCGTTTCACCTCTTGGGAAAGCACCAGCTCATTCTGCTCGTCAGCGCCTGTGGCGGGCAGTTCGGGACGCTGCTGGCCGATGAAGGTTATGCCGTCACTTTCAGCAGAATCATCCACCTTGGGTTGTTGGGCGCAGGAAGCCAGTAGCATTGTCAGACCGGCTGACAGCAAAACTACCGAAAATCTGTTAAATCTGTTACCCATTGGCTTTCCTGTGATCAATTCCTACACTATCGCAAGTATTCGTTAACCTAAGTCCTGACAGCTATTCAATGCTATTGCACAGCAGCAGAATCAACTCAATCCATTGCCTCCGATCTGATCAGAAATCTCCTTACACTATCTCAGCAGAAATTCTTAAATAGTATGATTGATGGGAGGGTGTATTTGCATATGGGGTAACTCCTTACCTTTGATGCATAAAAACCCTACCATGACAGCTACAGTCCAGAGTAATCTTTAAAAGGAAATATACTCAACAATAACAATCAGTTAAGAATTCATACTGACTGCCTAGGAAGCCCATTCACTGCACCCAAGGTAGTAATAGACCTCATCCACTGGTAGTAGTAGTCAGCATATCGCCCAATATGTACAGAGAATATAGTTAATTCACTATCCGTGTGAACCTTATATAACAGGTATCCGCGCATTCGAGGAATTAATCGTCTTCTGTGGCGAACTAAGCATGCTTAACCGATTTACAACCGCCGTAGTTCTGGCGGCCATCACCTTCTACCAACCGATGCTCTTTGCGGCAGCGGCTCTGACTGCAGATGCAGAAAAGCTGGTTTCGGATGCTTCAAGACTCGATCGGGTAGCGGTGATTGTTCGGTTTGAAAAACAATACAACATCAGCGAGTTGAAGGAACAACACCTGAAATCCGAGCAATATCGAAGCCGCAAAGAGAGCAAAACACTGAAACGCAAACAGTTTCGCCAAAGCGTCTTCAGCGGCCTGCAACAACAAACTCGGGAAGCCTCTGCCAGGCTGTCTGAACTGTTGCGTAAGCATGGGGTGAAAACCAAACTGAAGTCTCTCTGGACAATCAACGGCATCGCTTTAGATGTCCCCCCCGAGATGATTGATGCAATCTCGGCACTACCCGGGGTCGAGCGGGTAACCGCAGACATGCGCCTAACCATGAACACCCCGGAAGTGGAGGATGTTGACAGTCAGCCCCAGTGGAATATCGAGAAGCTCAATGCGGCGAGACTCTGGGAACGGGAGATTCGAGGTGAAGGGATTGTGGTCGGTATCATGGATTCCGGTGTCGATGTCAATCATCCGGATCTGGCCGACCGCTGGCGTGGTGGCGACAACAGCTGGTTCGATCCCTACGGAGATCAGGAGCTGCCCATCGACCTGGTAGGGCATGGTACACAGGCACTCGGCTTGATCCTCGCTGGCGATGAGAGTGGCTATCAGGTCGGGATGGCCCCTGAAGCAAAATGGATCGCGGCACGAATCTTTGACAATGCGAATCAGACCACTCTCAGCGCCATTCATCTGGCTTTTCAGTGGCTGCTCGATCCCGATGGTGATCCACTGACGGATGACGCCCCTCACCTGGTCAACAACTCCTGGGGGTTCGCCAACACCATCAACCAGTGTTATCAGGAGTTTGATGAGGATATTCGGCTGTTACGGGAAGCCGGTATCGGTGTGGTTTTTTCAGCAGGTAACTACGGCCCGTTTGCAGAAACCAGTATCAGTCCGGCCAACAACTCAGGTTCGCTATCGGTTGGTGCAATCGATCTGCTGGACGAGATCGAGTTTCAAAGCAGTCGTGGTCCTAACGCCTGTGATGGCGGAATCTATCCAAAACTGGTGGCACCTGGTTCACAGGTCTATACCACCGATCGACTGCCGGTTGCCTATAACGTGGTTTCCGGAACCTCATTTGCAGCACCGCATATCACCGGTGCCTTAGCGCTGCTCAAGAGTGCTTTTCCAGATACCCCGATCTCGCAGATTGAGACCGCTCTCTATGATAGCGCAATCGATCTTGGCGAAGCCGGTGCCGATGATCAATTCGGCTATGGTCTGGCTGATGTCTCTGCAGCCTATGATCTGCTTTTGAGCAATTCAGGCTCAAGTGACCAAAGCCTGCTGATATTCAATGAAAGCCAATACTCGATCGATGAAAACACGAATCGTTTGATCGTGACTGTCAGGCGGGTAGGCAATAGTGAAGGTGAAGTCTCTGTTGAATTTACCACCAGTGATGATGATGCAAAAGCCGGTGAAGATTATCTCAGCCAGTCCGGCAGATTGACCTTTGCGGATGGGGAGACACTGCGCAGTATTGAAATACCGATCATCAATGACCGAGACGATGAGGAGAATGAAGCTTTCCAGATATTACTAAGTGATGTCAGAGGCGATGCCGCCCTGGGGCATCAGGCTGAGGTTGAGGTTGTCATACTGGATGATGATGGTGCCGGCACCGTTGCGTTCAACTCACTCTCCGTGGCGGTTAACGAGTCCCGTGGTGAGGCCCTTGTCAGCCTGGTTCGTACAGGTGGCACGGCTGGGACCATCGAAGTTAGCTACCGGACAGTTGCTGATACGGCACTGGCAGAGGTTGATTTCATCGAAACCGAATCGATGGTCCGGTTTCTACCCGGAGAGACCGAGAAACAGATTTCAATTGAACTGGTAGACGATGATCTGTTCGAGGAGAGCGAACGATTCCAGCTGATTATCACGGAGCTGGATGGTGATGCAGATATCGGGACTCCGGCCTCAACCACCATCTCTATCCTGAATGATGATCCTGATACCAATTTCGCGACCATCTCACTGGAATCGGTCAGCTATGAAATCCGAGAGAATGCCAGCCAGCTCAGAGTCTCTGTAATGCGTGAGGGTAATCTCGATATCAAAGCCACCGTGGAGTACAACACGCTGAACGGCTCAGCCGTTGAGGATGAAGACTATCGATCGGCCAGTGGCACATTGACCTTTGCAGAAGGGGTAAGCCACCGGTCTCTGACGATCGATATCATCAACGATACCCTCTATGAGCAGGAGAGCAGTTTCACTCTGATACTCTCCAACGCCGGTGGGGGTGCGGTGATTTCCGATCCGAGTACCGCCATTATCCGCATCATCGATGATGATGCCCTGCCGTTTGTCTCCATACAGTCCCCCACACCAACTTCAACCATTGGCTCATCCAGCAGCTCTCTGTTTGATCAGCAGAACAGCTCTGATCGCGAGGGTAACAGGAGCTCCGGGGAGAAAGGTTCATCCGGTCTTCAGGTATTCGAAATCAATCTGCGCAAGTATGGACGTTCGAAAGCCGAGGAGCAGCTTGAGCGGATGGCCAATGTGGATGCCGAGTCCAAGCAAAAGGCTGGTGAAAAATCTTCCTGTGATTCTGCAGAGGATCAAACCAATTGTGGAGCAGACACCGAAACCAGCGAACAAGCGGATGAGCGTGAAATCGGTATGCCGGAGGACACAGCAGGAGAAGAACTCCAATCCGATCCCACCCGTGAGCTAGAAGCGGACTCAGAAAACGAGAGTTCTGCCAGTCCACCAGCCGAAACAGAACCAGCTGCTGCAGAAAGCGAGCAGTCCTGAGTGGTTTCGTGAAACCAAACCTCAGGAATATCCCTCTGCTCATCAACTCCAATCCAGGATATGACTGCTGAATTGTCATAAATGAGGACTGCCGATTGGAGAGTATCAGTTATTAAATTGTCCATGTTTCAGAAAATGAATGGTTTGGGATGCAACCACTTTGTTGTAACGCATCATGGAGTGTCCGGATGGTACAGCTATGAAATCCTGCATATTTTCAAGCTTGGTTGATTCGACAGAAACCAACCCATCATCGAGACCCGGAATCAGCTCTTCGTTACCAGATGAGCTGACCCCGGCAATAATTCCAACGGGATAGTCAGGCTCTGGCAGGGTGTTTGGAAAACTCTCTTTGCTGGTTCCCAGTGATAAAGCTGCCGGACCGGCAAAATGGCCCCACCACTTCCGGTTTGCATAATCTGCAACCTCGGATCCATGGTTGGGTGTTCCGATCAGCACCACTCTACCCAGGTTATCGAGTCTGTTTTCCACCAGGTAGGCGCGTATCAGTAACCCACCCAGAGAGTGACCGACAAAATGTACCCGGTTGTTGATCGACCTGCAGCAGTCGTTAATCTGTTGACTGATCTCCAGGATAATATCCTGAGATGTTCGATTGAAAGAGGCGTAACCAATAGTTTCCACATGGAAGTCTGCCTCTTCAAGTCTCTGCTTTAACCGCCACATCGCCATATTGCTGCGGGCCAGACCATGCAACAGTACAACGACTTCTTTTTCACCTGGCTCACTGGACTCAGCTGGCTTATACCAGACTGATAGCAACAAAAAAATCAGCAGTGAACCCAGTGTAAAAAGGAGCAGTTTTTGCTTCATAGTTTGCATCAGTATTTGTGATGTTTACTGAAAACGTTCCCTGAACAGCCCCGGGCTGACACCCTTCCAAGTACTGTAGGCCCGAATGAAGGAGTTGGTTTCTTGAAATCCCAGCATAAAAGAGATTTCGCCTAATGAGAGATGGGATTTTTTCAGATAGTGATCAGCCAATTCAGATCGTACACTTTGAAGCACCGATTGATAGGTCTCCGCTTCATCAGTGAGTTTTCTTTGCAAGGTCCGTTTACTCATGGCAAGCCGTTGTGCGACAGATTCAATCGAACTATCACCACTGGGGAGCGCTTCAAGGAGAACCGATCTCACCCGCTCTGTAAAACTAGCAGAGGCATCCAGGTCTTTCAAACGTTGATTCAATTTTCCTTCGAAAAAAGACCAGATCGAAGCATTTGAAGTTAGAAACGGCATAGATGCATCTTTCGCGCTGAAACTGATTGCGACCTCTTTACCAGACTTTAACCGACAACCGAAATAATCCACATAGGGCTGAAGGTTTTCAGGCAGTATGGGTAGTTGGACTGCCAATGGTCTGATCTCGGTACGGGTGGCGATACGAGCCAGTTGGGTGAAAAACACCAGTTCGGTTATACCTAGCGAGCTCGGCATATTCTCTTCATGTCCATAGCAATCGATCGACAATCGGGTCTGCTTGGGTGAGATGTCGATCGTCAATATCATTGGACCGATCAGCGGTTTGTAGTCTCTCAGTCGCTGTAAGGCCGTATTCAGATCGGGACTGCAGATCGAGGCAAAGATTGCCGGATCGAAGGACTCGACACTCAGATGCTTGGCGAGCAGCAGCGCGATGCTCTGTTCACCGACGATCGATTCAAGGCTACGCCAGAGTTGATAGTACTGGGCCGGAGTAAGAGTCGCGTCTTCCCGGTTGAACAGATCAGCAGGCAGATCTGCATGTTTCAGCACAGCTGACATATCAACCTGCATATCCTTGAATAAGATCGCCCAACTCGGGGAGACAGTAAAATTACTGGCACGTTTCATGACGTGGTTTTTGCCTCAACAGGTTGTACATTTTTCTCCATCAACTGACGGGATAGTTTCAACACCAGCTTTCTCGGTAGTAGAGGAATAATCCAGTTCAGCATCAGATCCAGACTCTTTTCATTGATAGCAACAAGTTGGCCTTTTTGCATCGCCCGATAACCATATTCTGCCACCGATTCAGCCGTCTTGGCATTTTTCCAAACATCGACACCTTCCAGGTTTCCGGCTTTGACAAATCCGGTATCCACCGCACCGGGACATAATGCAGTTGCAGTAACGTGGTATTCAGCCACCTCCTCCGCTATGGCTTGGGTGAACGAAGTCACAAAGGCCTTGCTGGCATAGTAGACCGCCTGTAACGGACCAGGCATAAAGGATGCTGTGGATGAGACATTCAATATGCGTCCATGTTGGCGCGCCACCATTCCCTGCAGGTAGAGATGGGTCAGATTGGTCAAACTGACCATGTTCACCTGCATCATCTGCTGCTCTGCAGCCAGTTCCCGTTCATGAAACAGGCCATGACCACCAAAACCGGCATTGTTGATCAGGGTGTCCACAACGATTCCCAGTTCTTCGGTGCGATTGTAAATTTCATTCGTGGCTTCAGGATCGGAAAGATCCGCAACGATGACCGTGACCTTGATGCCATGTTCAGACTCCAGTTCAGCCTGCAATGTTTCAAGTTTGTTACGCGATCTGGCCACCAATACCAGGTCACCTCCCTTGCTTGCATGTATTCGGGCCAGTGCTTCGCCGATGCCGCTGGATGCCCCTGTAATCAACGCTGTGTTCGCTTGTGTCATTGCCTGTCTCCTCTGTTGTTCGCTTCGATGTAACTAGTCTAGATATTCGGAAGACGACACACACTGGCAGAAGATGACAGATAACTATCCTTTCATGCCATCCTAAAAAATACTCTCTGTATCAGATATTTCCGACCCCCTTCAAAAAAACCCGTAAAACCAGGAAAAAGCGATCCGTCAGAGCACTTACATAACGCCGCAGACTATCTATACTCATGGAGCAGAATAACCAACTGGAACAAACAATGACCGACATCACCACCCTACTCGGCTCTGAAGCCGATCAGCTATTGAACCACCAATGCAAGACCATCGATCAATCCATGCTGCATCTGCCGGGAGCGGACTATGTGGAGCGGGTTGTTGCAGATAAAGACCTCAAGCCTGGGGTCTTGCGCAATCTTCAGGGCCTGTTCAATACAGGCCGTCTGGCGGGTAGCGGCTATCTTTCCATATTGCCGGTTGACCAGGGCGTAGAGCACTCGGGTGGTGCATCCTTTGCGCCGAATCCAGTCTATTTCGATCCGGCTAAAATCGTCGAACTGGCGATTGAGGGGGGCTGCAACGCTGTCGCCTCAACTTTGGGTGTGCTGAGTTCGGTATCACGCCGCTATGCCCACAAGATCCCTTTCCTAGTCAAGCTGAATCACAATGAAATGCTCACCTACCCTACCATGTACGACCAGACCTTGTTCGCATCGGTGGAACAGGCCTTCGATATGGGCGCGGTGGCAGTCGGTGCCACAATCTACTACGGCTCACCAGAGTCACGCCGTCAGATCATGGAGATCTCGGAAGCATTTCAGCAGGCCCATGAACTGGGCATGGTGACCGTGCTATGGGCCTATTTGAGAAACAGCTCCTTCAAGGTGGACGGGGTGGACTACCACTCTGCGGCTGATCTTACCGGACAAGCCAACCACCTGGCGGCTACCATTGGGGCGGATATTGTCAAGCAGAAACAGGCTGAAGGAAACAAGGGCTATCAGGCCGTCAAATTCGGCAAGACTCATGACAAGGTCTATAGTGAGCTCACTTCGGAACATCCAATTGATCTGGTCCGATATCAGGTAGCCAACTGTTACATGGGACGCGCCGGACTGATCAACTCCGGTGGTGCCTCATCGGGCCAGGGAGACCTGGCACAAGCCGTACGCACCGCTGTGATCAACAAGCGGGCCGGAGGCATGGGTATGATCTCCGGGCGCAAGGCCTTCCAACGTCCCATGAGTGAAGGTGTGGAGTTGCTAAACAGTATACAGGACGTCTATCTGGACAACCGCATTACCATCGCCTGACATTCACAATAAGCTGTTATTGAGGATATTTTGAAAACTCCGGATGAAGTCCGGATTGGTTAGAATCGTTGCATGCCCGGCGTGAAAGCCGTACAAGCGTGTCGCTTCAGCCTGTAACGACAGAGGGATCTGACTCTCCAGATCAACCACCCCATCATCACTGTCTCCACCCTGGTAGGAGAACACCAGGTGATAGGGTATCTCCTCTGGCCAGGGCCAATCCCGGATGTTGCGCAGGAATTCACTGTTTTGTGCGATATCCCGCCAGGAGGGAATGACGATCGGAGATGACCGGGCACCGAACTCGGCACTGGCCATGCCGTCCATGGGGCTGTTGATGGTCATGGTCAGGCCGATCACAGGATGATGCGCGCTCGCTGTATATTTCTTCACGGTTGAACGCATCACCAGTCCGCCCATGCTGTGGGCAATCAAATAGAAGTTGTCGAACGGATACTGACTCTCCAGCTGATTGATGCTTTTCACCAGATAGTCACTGATAATGTCCAGTCTCAGACCGCTTGGATAGTGAAGCACCCAGGGTTCAAACCGTTGACTGTCAAGACTCTTCGCCAATTCGGCAAACTCCAGCGGTGTCCCGCCTGCACCATGTATGAAGATCACCGGAATCCGCTTGGCCTCCGATGAACTGAGCATATAGAGCCCAATACCCACCTGATCGATGAAAGAGATCGGCTTCCACAATCCCAGTGCCCCGATCTCACGGGAGAATCTTGGGTCATCCAGAGTGGCAATCTCTCCCGTATGGTCCTGCTCGATCTCAAAAGAGATATTGTCCCGGTTTATTTTGTTGGCAATCGGCCTTTTGAGGATCAGTCTATCCAGTTCCACATGGCCACTGGATTGCAGGGCCACGGGGGACGCATTGAACAGATCACTGCCGCCATACAGGGTTGCCGGTTCAGTTTGCTGATAGAGATTGTCCCGGTTGGTGTCCTGAAAAGCGGCAATGTAGTAGATACCTTGCTGAGCGTAGAAACGAAACTCCCCGGCCCCCTGCAAAACATATTTTCGTTCCAGTTTCGGTGCAAAATCCTGTTTGCTGAAAAGCAGAATCGTCACCGGTGCATCACTGCCACTCTCAATATCGACACGGCCAGAGATGGTTCCGGCCTTGTTCACACCCTCGCTCTGTTGCGAGATCTCCAGCAATGAACAGCCACTACTCATCACGATGACAAGAAATATCGCAAGCAGCATGCTGATCAGGTTTTGCGGAATGGTCGTTTGGTCCAATAAACCGAAGTTATTAAGGGTTTTTATAGGCTTCATTGTGCCGTCACCAGCTGTCTATTTTTATTGATTGGCGCTAAAGTAAAGTTAAAGCTGAATCCGTGGGTTCATGGAGAGCGCTGTTTATATTGATATGGGTTTCCCAGTGGAACCAAAAAACCCTAGCTTCACCCAAAGGTTGAGTGGTCATTGCTGAACTGCCGGGGAAGCAATAGCTTGCGCGCTGTGCCGTCATGTACCCTCAAATTCAGGTTAAACCAAGAATATAAAAAGTCCAGCCTACTGGGCCTATTCAGCTGGAGTGCAAGCCAACAATGTATCAGTCAAATAGTGCCGTCTTCGGCTTAGCCCTGGTCTGTCTCTCTCTCGGTGGTTGCGGTGAACCCCCGACCACAATACAGACTGACGTGATTCGCCCGGTTAAGAGTTTTCTGATTGAAACCACAGCCAGCGGCGCAATCCGCACATTTCCCGCCCGCATCGATGCGGGCCGCAAAGCGGAGCTCGCTTTTCGTGTCTCTGGTGTACTCAAGCAAGTGGCGGTCAAAGAGGGGGATCAGGTCCAGGCGGGACAACAGGTCGCCGCCCTCGATCCAACCGACCTTCAGATCGTCTATAACGACCGCAAAGCCAATTTTGACAAGGCCAATAGCAACTTCACCCGTGCCAAGGAGCTGATAAAACAGGGAAATATTTCGAAGATGGATTTCGATAAACTTGAGGCGGATTTCAAGAGTTCCGGCGCCGCCCTGAAGGCAGCCCAGCAGGATCTCAACTACACCAAGCTGACAGCTCCCTTCAATGGCACCATTGCACGACTCAATATCGATAACTTTGAAGAGGTACAGGCGAAGCAGTCTATCCTGGTGCTGCAGGACATCTCAGAACTCGAAGTTAAATTCGATGTACCGGAAAACCTGCTTCGAGGGTTGACCGCCGAGAATCGGGAGAGTGCGAAAGACGATGTAACGGTCAGTGTCTCGTTTGCCGACATTCCCGGCAGCAGCTACCCGCTGACCTTCCGTGAAATCACCACTCAGGCCGACGCCAAAACCCAAACCTTTCAAGTCACCTACACCATGCAAAGACTGAAGAGTGCCAATATCCTACCCGGCATGACGGCCAAGGTGACGGTCGATTTCAGTAAGTTTGACAGCGGCAGCAAGGTTTTTAGCGTACCCGCCAGCGCCATCGTCGGCGACTATAAACTCGATCCCCAAGCCTGGGTCATTGAAACCGAGAGCATGACGGTTAAACCCCGCGCGGTGACGGTCGGGCGTCTGTCGGGAGAAAACATAGAAGTATTCGAAGGATTGATGCCTGGAGACAGAATCGTAACCGCAGGTACCCCGTTCCTGGTCGAAGGTATGAAGGTACGGCTGATGCCGGACAAAGAACAGGCGCTGCAGAGACCTGAAGACCTGAAATACCAATAGCCGGCAATAGCAAGCATAGGGGCACACATGAATATCGGGGAATACTCTGTCCGTACACCGGTCATCTCCTGGTTGCTGGTGATCATTCTGGTCGGTGGTGGCCTGCTCAGTTTCGACAAAATGGGCAAGCTGGAAGATCCGGCATTCACCATCAAAAATGCTAAGGTCATCACTCTCTATCCGGGTGCATCCGCCCAGGAGGTGGAGGATGAAGTGACCTATCACATCGAGGATGCTATCCAGCGCCTGGAGCAGGTGAAACGGATTAAGATGTCGATCTCCAGACCGGGGATGTCCGACATCTCCATCGAGTTCAAGGATAAATACCGGGCCGATGACTTCCCCGATATCTACGACGAGCTGCGACGTAAAATCGTGGATATGAAAAACAAACTGCCACCCGGCGCCCAGGATCCGATGGTGATCGATGATTTTGGGGATGTGTTCGGAGTCTACCTGGCACTCACAGGCCAGGGATACAGCTGGCGGGATCTGTGGGATTTTGCAGACTATCTCAAGCAGGAATTGGTCATGGTGCCGGGGGTCCGAAAAGTCTCAATTGGCGGCGAACAAAAGGAAGTGGTCTATGTGGACATGTCCCGGGAACGGCTTGGTGAACTCGGTATCTCTCCTTCCAGTATCGCCCAACTGCTTCAGTCCCAGAATGCAGTGGTCACTGCGGGTCATGGCAATGTGCAAAGGCAACGCCTGCGAATCGTACCCAGCGGAGAACTCAATACCGTGACTTCGATAGGCGATATTCTGGTCGCCTCCGAAGATAAACGGCTGATCTATCTGAGGGACATTGCAACCATCACCCGCGCCTATGATGAAGTACCCAGCCAACTCTATTATTTGAACGGCAAACCAGCACTAACCATCGGCATCTCAATGCAAAAAGGCGAAAACGTGGTGGCGGTTGGTGAGCGTCTCAACAGCAGGGTACGGGAGTTGATCCCCAATATACCCATCGGTATGGAGATCAAAGAGATCTACAACCAACCATTGGAGGTCGATAAATCAGTCAGCGGGTTTCTGGTCAGCGTGGGCCAGGCAGTAGCTATCGTAATCATCGTTTTGCTTGCATTCATGGGGCTAAGGGTCGGCTTGATTATCGGTGCTGTGCTTTTGATCACTGTCGCAGGCACCCTGCTGTTAATGCACCTTGATGGAATAGAACTGCAACGGATCTCGCTTGGTGCACTGGTCATAGCCCTGGGCATGCTGGTGGATAACGCCATCGTGGTGGCCGAGGGTATGGTGGTACGCATGCAGAGTGGTATGCGGGCAGCCCAGGCCGCACAAGAGACGGTGGGAAAAACCATCTGGGCACTGCTTGGGGGCACCATCATCGGTATTCTTGCCTTCTCCGCCATCGGGCTCTCCCAAGACAGTACCGGCGAGTTTGCCAACTCCCTGTTTTGGGTGATTCTCTACTCCCTGCTACTCTCCTGGATCACCGCCATCAGCACAACCCCCCTGCTCTGTTCATTGTTACTAAAGCCTGGTTCATCGACTGGAGAACAGGGTGATGATCCCTATGGTAGTGGTGTCTTCAAACTGTTTCGCAATCTTGTGGATCGGGCGGTACGCCTGCGTTGGATCACAGTCAGCACCGTGATCGGTCTGTTTGTACTCGCAGTGATCGGCTTCGGCAGTGTCAAGCAGGCCTTCTTTCCGGAATCCAACACACCCATGTTCTTTGTCGATATCTGGGAGATCGAGGGAACGGATATTCGGGCCACCCGTGAAGACACTTTGCGGATCAACCAGTTTCTGCTGGAACAGGAAGGCGTGGAACAGACCAGCATCAGTATCGGTGGTGGCCATCAACGCTTCACGCTGGTCTACGATCCCAAAGAGACTTCTTCCGTCTACAGCCAGATTATCGTCAAGACCGACAGCCGGGAGCGTATCGCAGAGGTCTGGGAAAAAGTCGACCGCCATATGAAGGAGCACTATCCCTGGACCGATCCGATCATCAAATCCCTACGCATCGGACCAGGCCGAGACGCCAAGATTGAAGCGCGCTTTCAAGGACCGGACCCAGTCGTCCTGCGTCAGCTCTCTCAGCAGGCTCAACAGATCATGCGGGCAGACCCGGAAGCAAAGGATATCCGCGATGATTGGCGCCAACCGGTGAAGCTGATTCGGCCGATTTTCAACGAGCAGGTAGGCCGCCAATTGGGTATCACCAGGGAAAGTCTCGCCTATGCCCTGCAATATGCGATGGATGGAACCCCTGTGGGGCAGTTCCGGGATGGCATAAGAGTATTGCCGATCTATATGCGCGCCTCCGAAGATGAACGCAGTGACGTCGGCAACCTACGGGATATCGTGCTCTGGAGTCCGGTACTGAATCAATCCGTACCTGCGGCCCAGGTGGTGAACGGTTTCGAGACAGTTTTCGAAAACCCGTTGATCCGCTCCCGAGACCGTATTCAGACCATCATCGCTCAATGCAATCCAACCGGTGAACTGGCCACCCCGCTGTTTAACCGGCTTAAGCCGCAGATCGAGGCGATGGAACTGCCCCCCGGCTACAGTTTCACCTGGGGTGGCGAGTATGAAGATTCAAAGAACGCCCAGGCCGGCCTGGCCAGTTCACTGCCCTTCGGTTTTCTGCTAATGATTCTGGTCAGTATTCTACTTTTCGGCAAACTGCGCCAACCGCTTATCATCTGGCTTACCGTACCTTTGGCAATCGTCGGCATCACCGCAGGATTGCTCGGTTTCAACGGTGCCTTTGATTTCATGTCGCTGCTGGGTGCGCTCTCTCTGATCGGACTGTTGATCAAGAACGCCATCGTTCTGATTGACGAGATCGATCAGCAGATCGCCAACGGTAAAGTCGGCTATGAAGCGATCCTCGATTCAACCGTGAGTCGTCTGCGACCGGTGGTGTTGGCCGCGGCAACCACGATCCTTGGCCTAATTCCATTGTTGCAGGATGTCTTCTTTGTCAACATGTCCCTGACCATCATGGCTGGACTGGGTTTTGCCACCCTGCTAACCCTACTGTTCGTGCCGACACTCTATGCGATTATGTTCAAGATCGAGCCAACAGTGGAGCGATAGACTGGTGTGACTCAGGGATTTAATGAAGCCTGTTTTATGACTTCGCCTGGTAAGGTTTCAGGTGCCGGTGAAAACTGCAATCTTTTAATTGCACTCAAAGGAATGATATTCAGATGGCCGTCTGCTTCGATGACCAACCGATCTGCCTTCATCGCATCATTCAATTTACCCATCAGGTCGTACTGGTCTTTCGCCTGCTTTGGAAAAGTGAAGGTCTCGCTCGTACCATCCAGATAGTGAATAATTAAGAATCTGCTGGCTGCCATCTCCACCCTCCGACTTAGTGCGTAATTGATACTGGAGTCGTGATTTACTGGTTAAGCTTAGTAGCATAAGGAAAACGAATCAACATCATTCCCGGGCTCTATCGAGAGCCGTGTGTCATATCGACATCAATCCTAGCGCAGTAACATATGGGACATATATACTTAATGCTATAGTGACTGAATTAAGACACTTTTTAGTAACTCACTTTGCGTCATACCGGCGAATACCGGTATCCAGAAAATCAAGCAGATAAATTCCGCATTCGCCGGTATGCGAGATTAATCAGAGATTCCCAGATCTCTAAAGACTCGGGGTTAGTGAATTGAATCGTACGATTACTCAGATATTGATCCTTACCTTGCTGCTGCCTGTAATAAGTCAGGCAACGGATTTCAGCCGTCAGTTTGCACAAGTCGACCCTTCTGTGGTTGTACTCCATACCTACTCCACCTCCCCGGTCACTGAAAAAGTGGAGCAAGGCCTGGGCAGTGGCGTCATTATCAGCGATGATGGTGATATTCTGACAGCGGCACATGTAGTCCATACCAGCGATGCGGTTCATGTCGAATTCAAAGACGGGCAACGTGTGCTTGCCAAAGTCATTGGTACGGAGCCTGCTGCCGATCTTGCGCTGCTCAAGCTACAACAGATCCCGGAAAACCTGGTCGTCGCCAAGCTTGGTGATTCCGATACAGTCAGCGTCGGAAATGAGGTTTTTGTCATCGGATCGCCCTATGGGCTTCACCATACCCTCACCACAGGACACATCAGTGCGAGACATTCCGGCCATGAGCTGGGAAAGTTATTTCTGCTCGGTGATTTTTTACAGACCGACGCCGCCATCAACAAAGGCAATTCAGGAGGACCTGTCTGTAATCTGGATGGCGAAGTCATTGGCATCGTCAGCTATATAGAGACGACTTCCGGAGGTCACCAGGGAATCGGCTTTGCCGTGACTTCCAATACGGCCAGAGAACTGATGCTGGAGAGAAACAACTACTGGAGTGGTCTGAATGGCTTGCCGATCACAGCGGATATCGCAAAAGCAATCAACTATCCCCTGGATTATGGGGTATTGGTACAAAAGATTGCTGAAGGTTCCGTAACCGATCGACTTCAATTACGCGAAGGAACCATTCCTGTAAAAATCAACAACCAGCAGCTGTTGCTAGGTGGCGATATCATTGTATCCATTGCAGAGATACCCCTGGATGGCCAACTTAGCCTACAAAAAATAAGAGAAAAAATAGATCGTTTGGAGCCAGGTCAGCCAATTAACTTTCAGATTTACCGAAACGGTATGCTCGCTGTAATGAGCCTTGAAAAACCTTAACGATTGTTAATTAACCCGGCGACAAAGTAGTTCATACTCAAGGCTTCAATAGGACCAGACAGCTTTGACTTCCAGCAGATTTGCTGACATTTCAATGACAAAAAACTCACCACCCGACAGTATGGTTTTCTCCTGCATGGCAACAAAATAGCCAGGCAACTGCCCAGCGTAGCTGAGATTTGTTTGTTTACTGACTATCTTGGCTTGAAGCTGTAGCAGATCATCAATATTGTTCAGGGAAATAATCACTTCGCCATCGATTTTTTCATCGAAGCAGATAGCCTTGAGTGTATCCTTGAACATTCTGTAGAGAATTGATTTTTGATCCTGAGATATCAACTCTTCATTGACTGAAACATCTACTGAGATCTGCAATCCTGTAGTAACCGTATGACACTCAGATACCAACGAATTAAGTGCAGCTTTAAGACCGAAATCATCCAGGCTAGGCGGGCGTAAATCCAGTGCCACAGCGCGGATTTTGTGCGCAGCATTCTGCAAGGTGGGTATGATGAGAGTAGTGAGCTGATCTGCCTCAGCTCCGTCATCCTGTTTGTCAAATTGTAATATATATTTTTCTAGTTGCATCTTGACACCGGAAAGCGTCTGAACCACATCCTCATGCAACTCAAAGGCGATACGTTTCTTCTCATCCTCCTGGGCATTGATCATTTTTGCCGTGAGAAATTCAAGCATCGCTTTTTTCTCTCGGGTAATCCGGTTTTGTGCATCAATAATCCTTTCAGAACGCTTGATATGCATTAGCAGGAAGGTATAGAGAAAAAGCATTAATAACATCGTGACAGACATTACAATGATGATTGCCCGCATAGCATGGCTGACATAATCACTGATGTCATAGTAAATTTCCATCACACCCATGACAGGTGACTGCTCACTGGCACGAATTGGTACATAAGTCTGCACCAGATTGACATCACGGTCATTGGTATTAAAAATACTGAAGCTGTCCCTGTAGTTCAAAACCGTTCTGGGAGTTCCCGATAGCGCAGAGATAAAGCCATCATTATCCTCGTCTTCATCATCGTATGCATCCGTCCTGGAAGAGTAGGCAACCTTTCCGGATCTATCATAGAGTTTAACACGGTCTACATTCGTATCCCGTATCATTCTCTGTATTGCACGCTCCAACATCGGCTCAAGAGGCATTTCGCCAGGCTTTTTCTCATTCAGCTTCATGAGATTCATATGCATCACAAAATGGTCATTCAGTGTATACTCTGTGGCGATGGTCAGTGACTCGTTGCTCTGCATTGTCGAGTCCTGGATGATGCGGGCGGATTCATAGCGAAATAGAAAAAGTATGGCGACGGCAATCAGGATAATGGCGATAAAACTGATCACGCCAAAACGTTTGGCCAGTTGATACTCTTCCCTGTATTGCGTTGCGTTGTAGTTGATATTGTTATCCATCAAACAATTCTCATTAACATATAAACCATACCCAACGCGGTATCAGGGAGTTATCCAACCGGTGAGATTAACAATTCCTCCTTTTCCGTCAGTTTTAGCCACATAGAAGCCCCGAGATGCAAACCTTTGATCTGGCGCCATACTGAGGCGCGGAAAGATCGAGGTATAAGGTAAGTCATCAATCATGTGTTCAATCTTTTCAATCATATAGTCACGATAGAAGTAGCCACGTATATGCTTCACCGCATCACCAAGTACCTTCAAAGCGAAGTAGGCATTGGCCTGAATCTCTTTCTCCTCTTTATTATAGATGCGTTTTGCTCTAAACCAACCCGTTGAGCGAATCAGTAACCTGCTCAGTTTATCAGGCATTTCAGAACTGTGAATCAACAGAACAGAATTCGTCAAATCCTGGGGGATCCGCTTGGTGTCAGTTCCATAATACTGGCTGGAAAGCATGATCAACTCTGCGCTATTCAGCTGCCTACTATTGAAGAGTTGCTCTGATTTCACTTTGTCCAGCCACAATACAACCGTATCGTCTTGGCCGCTCAGAAAAGCTTTCGATTCTTTTCCTCCAAGTTGCCCCAGAGAAACAGTATCTACGCTGATCCCACCCTTGTTAAGCTCATCTATGAGCGCATTGGATGAGACAGTACTCAGTGTTTCAGAATCATCATAAACCTGTACCACTCGAGCGGCAGGACGGTTTTTCTTGATATAGGAAGCAACCGCCTCAGCCTCATGTGTGACACCCTTATTCAGATAGATGGTGTAGTAATTATCATCACGGATAACCGGCTGTTGCGTTGTAGGAAACAGACAGGGTATGCCATGCCCCTCACAGAACTCACTGACCCGATTCCAGCCAGTAGGAACCAAACCATTGACCAGGGCGAAAACCGGTTGATTGGAATAGTAGGTACTGAGTTGTTCCGGCCAGGTCTCTTCGGCACCTGTCAGTTCCCAAATATGTATCTGCCACTTTCGATAGGGCTTGAACATCCACTCCTTATGCCAAGGTGCGTTCTGTGCCCTTTTCGTCTCATATCTTGTTTCTATATTTTTTTGTTCGACATAAGTCTCCATCACATCGATCAATGCCTTGTTCTCCTCCTTTTTGTTTGAGGACAAGACGATGGTTGCGAAATGGATGGTCTCTTCGGTTACGCCCGGAGACGGGGTATTGGACAGGGTACTGACATAGGCCATTAAACCGTCCAACGCCTCATCATCGATCTGATATCTGGGCATGAAAGGATCCAATGGTTGCCCATTGGCATCGACGCCGTCTCTGATCGCTGCCATTAAGGTCTCTCGGGTATAGGCTTCGCGATATACCGGCGGCTCGGGCGGTTTGCTGGTGGGCAGCTTCAAAGGTTTGAAAAGCACGCTACCTGCAACAGCCGGGACCACCTGCTGGCCTTCGGTGGAACCCAAGCCGCTCTTGCGGTGACAGGTCTCACAGATTAACTGATCACCTTCCACAGAGATATCGCCCTGAATGGTCGCTTTAACCAGTTCGCCATTCGGTAAAATACCCTGTTTGTAGAGCGATTTACCTGTTGAGTAGGCCTTGGAATCAACCTCCACTTCATTCTGCGAGGCTGTAGAGAATATGACCAGAGCGGCGAATAGCATTAACGCCGTAATCTTTTTGTTAAGCTTTTGCATCAATTTGCAGCCGCTACGATCTTTTTGTACTCCTTAACAATATCTTCTGCACTGGCCAGACCATTGATACGCGTCCAGTGCTGTCCACCTTGATCCCTAATCAGGGTAATCGGTTCGTGATTCATTTTTGAACCACGGAAGATATCGAAGGCTTTTTCTACGGTAACCACATCTTTGTAGCTGCCGGTATAAAAATTCCACTGTTCGCCTGCCTTGAATCTTTTCGAATATTTCATCAACTGTTCAGGCGTGTCGTAGTCCGGATCGATGGTGATCGATACCATGGAAACGCTATCTACCTCATCACCCAGAATCTCTTGTACCTGGTGAAAACTGGCCGACAGAACCGGGCAGATGGTGGTACAGGTTGTGAAGATGAAGTTCAGCATCACCGGCTTGTCATTGTTCAGGATATCCGCCAGTTGCTGTTGCTCCCCTTTGTGAGAGGTCAGATTTACATCCGGTATCTGATAGCTGGCATGATTTACCTTGTACGACTTGTCCTCCATCATGGCACGGTGATGGGCATGTTCATCGTGACCACTGTGCTGGGAATGGTCATGCATGTTCATGGCTACTTTAAAACGATCACCGAGACTCTGAGGCTTGCCCGGCTTGGTGACACAGTCGAGTTTGAACTGTGGACCAAGGGGTTTATCAGCGTTGGATTTCACAATGCTTGGCAATTCGGCGGCATTGACTCCGGAAGTGGCGAACATGGCAACCGAAAGTACAGATGCCTTTAGCAAGCCACTGAAACACTTTTCAATCGAATCGTTAATCCATGCTCTCTTATCCATCGTATGTACCCTTTTATGTTACTGCTCTTCGACACGACGTTTTGCGAAGGCTCGAGCCTGGCGGGCATTCTGCAGCTGCAGATAACCAAAGAATAGGATCATCAAGCCCAGCAGAAGCAACAAATCAGCGGATCCGCCACCTCCACCGCCGCCATTGTCATCTCCATCGCTGCCGCCATCCTGATCATCATCGGAGATGGTCAGCGTGAAGCTGCCACTGTTGCTATCGATGGTCGCGGTACCGGACGCATTACCCAGGACAAAGGTAATTGTCCGGTCTCCGTCAACAACCGTATTGTCAATGATCTCCACATTGATTGTCTTTTGCGTCTCGCCACTGGCAAACTGCAGAGTTCCTGTGGTGACATTGAAATCGCTACCGGCAACAGCGGTTGATGTACCAACACTCAGGTCGACACTGACCGTGCCGGTCAGAACGACACTACGATCGATAGTGAAGCTCGCATTGACTGAAGATTCATTCACAGTAAGGCTGGTGATGGTGAAACCGATTACGGTAGATGCGTTGAGTACATCATCATCGGTGATGGTAATCTGACCGCTGCTCTGATCACCGGCTACCGCCCCACCCTGAAAGTTACTCATCTGTAACAAGATGGTCTCATCGGATTCCACGGCAGAATCGTTCAACAGTGGGACAGTAAAGGTCTTATCGGCTGCATCGCCATCGGCAAAACTGATGCTGCCGGAGGTGTAGGTATAGTCTGAAGAGGCAATCGCAGTGCCATCCGCCGTATTGTAATCAACCGATACGGCACCGGTTGAACCGCCACTGCGTGAAACGGTAACGGTGACGTCGCCACCATCCTCAGCCGCTGTGATGGCTGAATTGGAGAAGATCAGGGAACCGGCCGCAGGCGGCTCGTCATCATCCGTGACGCTGATGGTTGCCGTAGCGGTCTCACCCAGTGATGCGCCAACCGCATCCGAGAGAATCAGATTGATGGTCTCTGTGCCCTCGAATAGACCATCATCAATGATGGTGACTTCAAATGTCTTCGACAGCTCACCATCGGCAAACATAAGGGTACCACTGGCCACCTGGTAATCGATACCAGCAATTGCAGTGCCATCTGCAGTTGCATAGTTGATTTGTGCAGCGCCACTACTGCCACCCTGACGTTCCACCGTTACCTCAATCAGACCATCCGCCTCGTCCGCGCCAATGTCGCTGGCACTGAAAACCAGCAGGCCGGTTGCCGGTGCCAGATCGTCTTCGCTGATCACCAAATCAACCTGAGAGGTCTGCCCCAGCACGGCGCCACCGGTTGGATTGCTCAACGTCAGCGTGACCCGCTCATCCCCCTCGTATTCGCTGTCATCGAGGAGTGATACCTGGAATGATCCGCTGGTTACGCCATCGGCAAAACTCAAGCTGCCGGATGCAGCGGTGTAATCCTCACCAGCCGTTGCCGTGGAATCGCTGGAAGCGTAGCTGACCCCGACGGCACCACTGCTACCTCCTGAGCGGGAAACTGCAATCGTGGCTGTACCGCCATCCTCATTCAATTGATACTCCGAGAGGCTGAACTGCAGACTACCCATGGCGGGTATCGAGTCATCGCTGCTCAGGGTCACTACCGCTGATGCCGGTGTGCCAAGGACGGCACCACCAGAGGGCGTTGCAAGCGTGACCATCAGAGTCTCATCGGTTTCGTAGCTGCTGTCATCCAGAATAGGTATCACACAGTTGCTGGTGAGTTCACCATCAGCAAAATTGACCGTTGCTTGAGTAGCCGTATAGTCGGACCCTGCCGTGGCTGTAAGATCGCTGGTAGAGCAGACGATGGAAACGGCCCCACTGCTCCCATTCGTCCTGGTCACGGGCACCTGTATCGATGTATCGCTCTCCGCGGCGGTATAGTTTGAACCGCTGAACTGCAGACTTCCCGAGCTCGAAACCGGCTCGTTATCGGTAATAGAGACCTCTGCAACATCCCTGGCGGCCAGCGATACCGATACCGGATTCGATAGGGTGATCAGCAACGTCTCTGTACCTTCAGCCGTTGCATCATCTGTGATGTCCAGAGTCACGCTGCTGCTGATCTGACCATCGATAAATGACAGGCTACCGGAGGCGGCTGTGTAATCGCTGCCTGCCGTTGCTGTCCCATCGCTCATGGCGTAATCCACAGAACCGCTGCCGGAACTGCCACCATCCCGCTGTACGGTGATGGTAACGCTGCCGTCTCCTTCACTGAAGGTATAGTTGCTGCTGCTGAACTGCACCTGTCCCACCGCCGGCGCATCGTTATCGGTGATGGTCACCGTGGCACTGTTTTGCGCGCCGATATTGAGACCGCTCAGATTGATCGTAAAGCTCTCACTATCCTCGAAGACGGTGTCATCCAGAATATCGATGGTAATCTGCTGACTGCTCTCACCATCAGCAAAATTGAGTGTTCCCGAAACCGGCGTGTAGTCCTGATTGGCGCTCGCTGTACCGCTTTCACTATCGCTCGCATAGTCAGCGGAGAGTGTGCCACTGGTACCACCGGTGCGTTCCACGGTGATCTGAAGCGTAGCGGCATTCTCAGCCACACTGTAGGTGGCGCTGCTGAACTGCAGTTTCTGTCCGGGGAATGCGCCGGATTGGGCACCCAGTGTGAAATCATCCGAGAAGAAGATATTGACCTCATCTCCCCCTTCATCCACAGCCTCTACCAGTACCGTGGTAAAACCGGCATCATCGATGAAACCGAGAAAGGTCCAGTCGGACACTGTGGCGTCTGCACCGGTGAAATCGACCGGAGCCGAGCCGTTGGTGGTAAAACCGATCTTTGCCCCGGTACTACTGCGGAACCAGCCGCCAACACCATACAGCGTGGTACCACTGGCGGTCAGCGTGTATTTATCGGGTATCAGGTGATCGTTTCTGTTGTCCACTGGGAACATCAGATAGCTGCCTTCATGCACGTCACCACCACTGGTGGAAGTACGTACAAAAGAGGATTCCGTGGAACTGCCCGCCCAGGTAATGCCTTGGGAAGTCACACTCTGAACACCGGTAGTGCGAGTGCCGTCCCAGTCGCTGCCTTCAAAGCTCTCTTTAGTGATGTCTGTCGAGATAGATGGTAGATTCGAAAGATCCTGGATAAATTGAGCCTCGGCTGTTGCATCGCAGCAATAGACGGTCACTACCGCATGGGATTCAAATGAAGAGGCCAGTCCGAGTATTGTTAGAAAACCAAGCAGATGATTTCTATATTGCATATTTCCTTCTCGAGTCAACGGATCAGTTGACTGTTAAATTTTCAGCTTTGAAGTCGCCAATCACCATTGTAACCTTTTCTCCTGATTTCACATGGGCATCAGGATTGCCGAATACCATATAGTAGGTCTTATTGGACTTAATATTCTTACCCCGGTTGGTCGCTCTGAATGCACCTACCTTGGCTGCCATGGGTATAGGTAGTTTAGCATTAGATTTCTCAACCTTGAGGTGTGGTTTGATACGATGATCGAAAAAGATCTTGGCCTTCTCGATATCGAGCACCCGAAATCTGAAATCGATCATATAGCCAGCTGCGGTAAGGCGCAGACTCAGTAGCTCAACCCCCCATTTTTCAGCGATTTGCTTGGCGGTTTTCTGATCCACAGGGGGGGTGGGAACGGTTGCTTTGGCGACAGGAGGTTGCCAGGGCTTGGGGGCCGCCTTTTCTAATGTCTGTACCGGAGCTTTGCTATCTGCCTTGGCAACGGATGCGGTGAATGCAACAAAGGCCATGGTGCAGATCACCAGGACCAGGATTACAAGCAGAGGATTGCCTCCGGGATGCCTCTCCTTCTCATCCTCAGGCGTCTTGTTGGAAAAGAGTGAACTTTTCATGTTACTACCCAGGAATAGTGTCGTTTGACGATTGATCTTAACAAAAATCCGCCCCCTGAAATACAGGGGGCGGTGCCTCACGCCATGATACTAACTATGGCTCGATATCAAGTGGTACGTTGTTGTAGACAGCCTCGGGGTAGGTGACTAAATCAACCACCTCAATTTCCAGATAGTCATTGCCATCTGGCAATTCAACTTCAGGTCGATTGTTACCAACACCGTTGACGTTGATACCCCAGACATGTTGTCCACCGACAGACCGGATACGACCGTTGTTATTGCCAGTCGCTGTGGGAACGATCTCAACCCGTGGCGATGGTGTCCCGTTGATATCGACCCGTACCAGGTAAACCCGTACGCCTTGTGCAGTACCTGTGGTTGGGATGGTCGTATCAACCAGACCTCTGATGCGCCATCTGTCATTGCCAGTACCGGCAGTGCCACGCTGCAGATAGGAGGCCCGGGTAACCGAGACCTGACGCACGATGTCTGCAGTAGCGGTATTGCTCTGAGCAACGAGATCGCTTGCCTGATACTCGATAGTGTTCAGAACACCGACCGCCGTGGGATTGATAGCAAAGCTTGGTATGGAACCATCGATCCCCAGTGCAGGAGGCAGGTTGCCAGGATCATTCACTTCGGTCGCCAGCAGGCTGTCATTCTCAAGATCGGTATCGTTCCCGAGAACCCCAGCTGGTGCAACACTGAAGGTCATAGATATTGGCTCACCTTGTCCATCCGTTACAGCTGTAGAGGCATCCTGGACATAGAACGTATCGTTCACAGCTACCGGTGCATCGTTGACCGGATTGACAGTAATCTCTGCCGTCACTGTGTTACTACTGATGGTTACCAAAGTACCGCCATCATCGTAGGTCTCTTCCAGATGGTAGACGATCGTGTCGGCACCTCTGGCACCTGCGGTGTCATTCAAGGTACAGGCATCTCCGTCATCCACCGGAGGATTGACGCTGTTCCAATCCAGCAGAGGTTCATAGTGGAAGGAACCAGTCGCACCATCGTAGGTGAAGCTACCGGCTGCGGTGTTGGCACAGGTCGGTGCACTATCCACGACTACTGCCAGAGTACCGCCATTGATGGCTGATTCACCTATCAACAGACCGTTAGCTGCGAGTACGTCAAGGATCGAATCCTCATCAGCGGTATAGGTCTTGCCACCGACTGCGATCAATCCGGATGCCGGAGCAGGATCGATGGTAACCGTTGCTGCAGGCGGAGTTGCCAGACAGACATCATCCCCTGGTGCACTGGTCAGACAGTAGGTGAAGCTATCACCGGTAAACGGCGCTGCGGTTGTGGTATAGGTAATCGTACCGTCGTCTTCCACAGTCGCAGTACCGGCTGACGGAGGTGTGGCCAAAGCCAGACCGTAACTGGCCGGCAGGTTGACATCGTTCACGTCGAGATCCAGCGCGCCAACCTGATCCAGCGTGGTTGTATCATCAAACAGCGTTGGTCCAGGGAAGGCCAGGGAGACAGTCGCTGACTGACCCTCAACCAGGTTCAGACCGTCGGTCATGGCGAAATCCAGGTTCAACTGGGCTGGTGCCGATGTACTTGCAAAGCTGATGCTGCAGGTACCTGCCACGTAGTCACAACCCACCAGCGTTGCGGTGGTTGCAGGCACGGCTGCGATGGCAACGGGAGGCGTATCCGATACGCTTACCGTATCACCGGCGGTCGCATCGGTTGCATCCGCCACCAGATCCGCCAGATTGATGGTAGCCACATCAGCAACCAGATCGTCTGTGGTAATTACGATCTGTGGTGCGGTAGCCAGGACAGGTGCCGCATTAACCTCAACCGTAAGATCCACACTACCTTGAACAGGCGTAGGATTAGCCGCTGTGGTGATCTCATATTGGAACTGAGCTGTTTCTCCACCAACCACACTGGGTGGAACGGCCGAATCAAGAGATAGATCACAACTGGTTCCTGTTATACATTGAAATTGCAACGTCAAACCAGGTATGGATCCGGTATCCGGCAATCCGATGAGAGTGCCCAGTGTGATGGTATCACCGTCCGGGTCCATATCATTAGCCAACACATCAATGTTTTCCGTGACCTGATATGAGGTAGTTGCGGCCCCCAGATCTTCAGGAATCTGGATGGTGATTGGATCCGCATTGGCAATCGGTGGTTGGTTGGCACCGACATTGAAGCCAAGGAACCGCAGCATGCCACCGATCTCATCGCCCTGATTGAAGTCTTCAGGATCACTCGGGTTGGTCATGTTGCCGTTGCCGTCATAGATCGCATACCGACCACTGAAGGTGGGCTGAATGATGACATCCCTGGTTTTCAGTGGAGGCAGGCCGACAGAATACTGCTCAACCGGTGCGGCATGGACGCCGGTATCATCCTCGTAGGTATACTGGATTCCGTCCTCAGCATGAATGGTACCGTAGAGGCCCTGCAGAACAGGCACATGCTTTTCAGTTGCCGCACTGATGAAGCGCAGCAGGGTTGGCCCGGAAGTTGTCAACGGCAGACCACCCTCACCTGTTTGGATGTCTGGAAATCCTGCCTGATAAGGCTGACCATTGATCATATACCATTGAGGATGGCGCTCGATCGCAGTCTGCAGAGTTCCAGCTACCACTTCTTCATTGAAGTGAGTATCGATGTCACTGTAGAAAAGGATCAGTTCGTTGGCGTAGGTCACATCATCTGCATTTCCTACCGTACCATCCAGATCATAAAGTACATTGCCGACAGCAGCATCTTTGGTGGCAGCACCATACAGGCCCATATAGAGCTGCTTCTGAGGCATGGTGCCGGTGTGATAGATGAACGAACCGCTATTGTCGATTGGGTTGGCTGCATCCCAGGTGTAGACCTGTGTGCCGCCGTTGGCTGCCGCTTCCAGACCGTAAGAACGCATCTTCAGAGCGAGGTTGCCGCCGCGGCTGCTACTGACACTGCCGTCATTCCAGGTGGGCCCCATCGCACCGCCCGCATGAGGCAGTGGCTGACCGGGCACCACAATGGATGTCTCTTCAGTGAGCATGTTGGTCAGGTAGATATTCAAGACAGGATCTGCCGGATCGATGGCAATCCGTGGACCGGGTGCACTCGCCACCGGACCGGTACAGGCCGCACCGAGCACATCGGGGGCGCCACCATTATAACAGGCACCTGCAGGATCCAGAGCATAACCCCACATGGTGGGATCATCCACTGCTGCAACCCCGGGCAGGTCCTGGGTGAACTCTTTAGCAATGAGATAGACATCCAATGCATTCGCCTGTCCGGCACCTAAAGCCAAGGCACAGGCGACTACGATGGGTTTCAGTGTTTGCTTCATGGTAGTAGACCTTTTCATGTTTGTGCCCTCCCGATTAATTGATTGGTGTACCAGGAGGCAGCACAACGACTGAGCCCAGGCTTCCGCCAGGGAAGATGTCAAAGGTGGTCAGCTCTTTTTCAGCATGGGAGTGCCACACCAGGAAGTAGCCACCAAACGGATTCAGACCACCCTCACCAGGAGGCAGATCGCCGGTGTCCCCGAGGAAGGGGCTACCGCTCCACCAGCCACCCAGGGTCAGATCACCCACACCAGGCAGTGAGACAGGAATTGGCTTGTTGTGGTCATTACACCACTCACCGGGGTAGTCGGAGTTGGCATCTGCATATCCATCACGCGGATTGACATCGATACAGTTGTGTCCGGTATCGTGACCGAAAATGTCCCAACCCAGGTCTTTACCTGTCCAGGTCCAAAGGGCATCAATTGTCTGCTTTGGTGCCGAGTTGGTGGTGTTGTCCGAACGACCCAGGTTGGCAACCAAACCATCGGAACTCAACATCTTGCCGTCACGGCCGATGAACCGCAGGTTCTCACCATGGTAGTGCATGGGATGAGGATCCTGCCCTGCATTGACGTTGCGTACCAGGACCACATCACCGGGACGCGACATGACCAGGGCTTCATAAGGCTGGTTGGGAAACAGGGTGTTGTAGTCACCCTGGAACAGATCCGGGAAGACCCGGCCGTTGATGAACCAAACCTTGGCATAGCGATCGGTGTTGGTGAAGTGGTTGTAGTGTCCCTTCTCCATCTGGATATGGATGTCAGGATCCACCTCGGTCATCAGGTAGAGATTCTCATGATCGTAATCGGTTCCTGTACCGGCACCGTAGGCCGTCCGGTTTGTGATTGGATCGAAATCAGCAGGCCTGACAACCATAACCCCTACCAGACCCATCTCGGTATGCAGCCCGGGGTTCGCGCCTGCCAGACTGTGGTAGACATAGGTGCCGGGGGAACCCGCTGTGAAGGTATAACTGACGGCCTGGCCAACAGCAGCTTCGTTGGTAAACAGCCCGGCTGTACAGTTTGTCGCACCGGTAGTCGGAGTCGGACCACCTGGTGCAGGAATATCGATACATTGAGAATCGATCTCGTGACCGGTCATCTCAATGGAGATATTGTCCGGCACACCATAGTTCACCAGGTTGATGGTGACCGCCTCGCCCTCGGTAACGATCAGTGTCGGCGCGGGGTACTGTGGCAACTGGTAGTTGGCACCCGCATCATGGGAAGCGCCTTCACCCAGATCCAGATCACCGAAGCCCCACATGTAGAGACTGGTACCCTCGGGCAGGTTCATATTGAATGGGTAGGCATAGAGGTTGAAAACACCATTGGCACCCTGTGAGATACCTCGGATATCGTGCTCTGCCTGTGCCTGCTGCACAGTCAGCGCACTGCTCATGCCCAAAAACAGGAGGCCCAAAAGCCGTCCAGGTTGTTTGAGTAGTTGTTTCATTAATCTCATCTCCTAGTTCGGCCAGGCTCAGTTGACAACGATCTCAGTGATCATGCCACCATCCATCTGGGTCGCATTACTCATCTGATGGACTTCAGTTGCGTGGAGGAAGTAGGTGCCGGGGGCAACTCCAGTGGTATCGATGATCAGATCGACTGTTTCACCACCACCGAAGTTATAGGAGGCAACCTCACGATAGATATTCTTGCCGTCGGTTCCCCGCATGTGCTTCGCACCTGTGCCTACCACTTTCATGGTCAGGCCCATCGCGGTAATGGTCCAGAAACGATCCAGACCCACGTTGGAGAGACGCAGTAGCAGCTTTTCACCCTGATTGACACTGATATCGGAACCCAGAAACTGAGTAATGGCACCATCAGTCAACTCTTCTCCTACCGTACCGGTGACCTTACCCTCGGTACCGCCAGTGATTGGATCCACTGAATCTACAGGAGCAGGAAGTGCATTTGGATTGACAGTGTCGGGATAACCGCGGCCATTAAGCTGTGGATAGTTGCCTTCCAGTAGAGCAAATGGCAGAGGCTGGACAAACAGGCTGGCATCGTGGAACACCTGATCAAAGCTTGAAAGCTGGATCGCCTTCTCCACATCAAATGCCGTGGTGCCATCACCGTCATTGTAAACGTAACCCGCATCACCTACCGCAGGTGCACAATTGCCATTTGGTACTCTTTCAGGATCGTAGTCCGCAGTGCCAGGGTTGTCGGCGCCGATATCGAAGCAACCCAGTTCGTCCTGTATCGGATGCACAAACAGGTTGGCCAACATGCCCATCTCCATATGCTCGGTGGCCTCCACGTGACAGTGATAGAGGTAGGTGCCAGGCTCGACAATGTTGTAGTAGTAGGTCAGTGTCGATCCCATGTTGATACTGATCGAGACCTCGGGTACACCGTCAAATGCTGCAGACGCATTCGGAAAACCATGAAAGTGGACGGTGTGCGGATCGAACAGATCGGGCCGAATCACCGTACCCACGTTGGTCAGGTTGAGATAGAACTGATCTCCCTCATCCAACTCGATGGTTGGTCCTGGCCACTCGGCACTGAGGATACCTTCGCCAATAACCTGATCGGGGGGTGTCCCTGTCTGATCACCGAAACCGAAGGTGTACAAGGGGTTGCCGTCCGACATTTTTGCAAAACTGTCGCCTGCAATCAGATGTATACACTTGGTATTCGCTGGTTGGGATTCGCCAGCATCATTCCAGTCTGCATCACCGTTGTTATCTCCAGGACACTGTACATTGACAATGGCACTAGCCTGGCCAGAGATGCCCAACAGTGCCAGGGCGATCGCCCCGGCAAGGGCTTGCTTACTAAATAGTTTCATAGGGCGTTTACTCCTCGTCATTTTGTAAGCGCCTGACTCACCTAATGTGGTTTTGCGAAGTTTGTTCCACCCTGTAACCAGGATATTGTCCATGGTGACAGGCTGGCGCTTTTCAGTTGCATGTGTGTCGATCATTTTCATGATTACAACCTCTCATCGGCACCGGTGTCGGTTCTGGCGCCCTGCGGTCTTGCATCACCATCGATATCGGTTGAGTAGATGCCAGTACCGGCAGATGCGGCAGCCGCATCGATAGCCGGGCTTCCAGCCTCTAAGTGATAATCGATAAGGGCATCCGCTGTTGCAGTATTACCGTCGATATCGAGCAGAGAGAGCGGACCGAAGTTGACCTGCAGGAAGTTGCCGCCTTCATCGAATGCACCGGCTGCCTGCAGCACTTTGAACTCTGGGAAGATCAGTGCATTACGGTCCTCATTGAAGCGACCATTGACAAACACCGGACCAAGCGAGTTGTGCGGGTCATTGTTTGCTGTTGAGTAGCCGTCAATATAAGTGTTGTTGGCAACCGCAGATGCACCGGTCTGCAACAGATTACGCAGCGGACGCAACAACATCGGGCCGTACTGCGGATGCACCGGATTGACGGTGTGTCCGTTCAGCACTGCCAGATCCTGGGTATAGTCCTCCACGTTAACCAACGTGATATCGCAGTTTGTGTTGGTGGTGTTATCGCAGGATGCGGGCACCAGACCGTTCTCCAGTACCACGGTCGTTGGATCATCTGTATTCCGCCAGTAGAACGAGCGGTTATGGTAGACGATGTTATCCACCAGACTGATCGGATCAGAGAAAGTCATCCGCTCTTCACTACGATTCCGCACATCATCTTCATCAAACCGCGAGCCAGGGAACTCTTCTGCAACGTCATCATCGATGAGAGACATCATGGTTGCACTGTGGTAGCGGGCAACGACACCAGCCGGTTTGGCGATAGACTGATTGGGATCAGTGATACCAAAAGCCTGTGAACCGGTTGCGGTGGAGTCGTTGTTCGCAATCGTGTTGTAACGGATGTAGGTCTTGACACTGTCTGACAGAGAGATGGCGCCAGCAAGACCTGAGACATTGTTGCTCAGCATGTTGTTGGCAACAATTACCCGATACCAGCGGCCGAAGACATCAGGGTCGCGTGCGATATCCTCACCGTTGACACTCAGCATGGCAATACCGCCACCATCACCGGCACCGGCCAGGTTGCCCCGAATCTGGTTACCGAGAATGTTGACGTTACCAGAACCGGGAGACAGGGTCAGGCCAGTCTCTTCATCGACTCGCAGTCCGGCCAGTCCACCGACGAAGATACCGCCACCGGCAGGCTTGGTGCCTGGTGTCTGACTGAAGCTCTCGTTGAAGATAATGGTGTTATCCAGGATCTGACCACCGCGGGAGAGTCCCAGATGGCCGATACCGGCACCATCACCTTTGGAGAAGTTACCGCAGATCCAGTTGCTGCGAACACGATAGTTGTTAGCACCAGTGTGGATTGAGATACCACCGCCGGCGCCATTCAATCCACCATTCTTGATGATCTCGTTATGATGGATATTCATGTTGTCGGCGAAGGCGTCATCATAGGCCATGAAACCGTCTTCAGCCTGATCTTCAAGCCAGCTGTTATAGCCGCGTCTGAAGAACTCATCATCCTCATCATTAATTTCATGAGTCAGAGTAGAGTGGCCAATGCGGATACCGCCACCATAAAAACCGGAGTTAGTGGTGAGACGGTTATTGGAGATGACCAGGAAACGGGTGTAGCCGTTGGCAACAATGCCGCCACCGGTACTGGCGCCGATGATGCTCAGACCATCGATACGGGCATAGCGGTTGCGGTTGTTACGATGGAACCTGTTGGGACCGGTCCACTTACCCGCAACCATGATGCCTGCACCCTCTTCCGTGGGGAAGATCGGTGCACCCAGTGCACCCTGAACGCCACCAAAGAAAGGTACGGGTACCAGCTGCCCTGGCAGTTGGTCGATTGTACCTGTACCAACCAGCTCGGCAGCCAGTTCACGCCAGGCGATAATCTTTTCTGTCGGTGTCTGTCGGGCATTGATGATTGTAGTCTCGGCACCAAAGCCCTGCAGCTTGACCGGCTTCCACATGATCACCATCTCATTGTAGAGACCAGGCCTGACAATGATCAGGTCACCAGCGCCGACACCACCAAGGCCGTTATCGAGACTGCCGATCGCATCCTGGATAGTCGGATAGGCGGCGCTTGGTACATTGACAACGTTATAGGTGGAGTTGTTATTACCAAGACCCACACCTTCAGCGATACCGACGGTCAGTGTGATACCCGTGGGAGAGACACTACCGTTGTTGTGCTCTACCAGCAGTTGGTATTCACCGGCTGCCAGACCAGCAGTAGAGGCGATAATGGCGTTGTCACTCCAGGTTGAGACACCCAGGGTAGTCACTGGATTACCACTCCGATCCTGAACAAGAACCGAACCGGCAACGGTACCAAAACCGTAATCCCGATCAATGTTCTGTTCAGCTAAAGGATCTCCTTCGGCCCATTCCGGGTTACGAACAGCGGTCAGGCCTTTGGCGTTGATGACGATGTTCTCACCAGTACCGGCGACCACGAAAGGACCTTCGATGCCGCTGGCTGGAACCACCTCACGCAGCACGGAGGAGATCGCCGGGGTCTGTGTTGGCGCTTCACAATCCAGTGGGAACTGGTCCGGACCGGCAAAGGCAGCCACCGGCTCAACCGGGGTATCCAGATAGGTGATGGTACCCGGCATGTACTGGAAGGTGTAACAGAACTGGCTGTACTGAGTATCGAAATGTGGATCGATAATGAACTCAGGATTACCACTGGCATCAACACCGTCGCCGGCGGCACCAGTAAAATCCGGATTCGGAATCGGACCCGCATCGTTCATACAAGAGACCAGCATATTCGGCGACATGCCTGATGGCATCGGTAGATTCGCCGTGGTGGTCGAAGCAACCATCAGGTTGTAGCGACCATACTTGTCCGCATAGACACGATTGATCTCATTACCGTTCCAGTCGTAGAACGCTATCGGCACATGAGGCGGTGCGAATTTCTCACCGAACTGGGGTGAGTTCGGGTTGAACTCGTTGGCCAGGTCGTTGAGGATCATGCCCGAGATGTTGCCTGCTTTAGGCACGTCGGTCATCAGGAAGAACTCGGCCGCCGCATTCTGACCGGCTGAGAGCGGTACATGCTTGAGATCACAGAGCGGTCTCATTTCGCCGGCGAAAGGCGCCTCGATGGCTTCAACACCAGCGATCAGCTGAGCCGCTTCACCGCTACCGTCTTTGGTGGCCATTGCGAGATAAGGAGGCACCATCACTTCTTCGCCCACGCAGGTCGCGGGGAAGGCCTGCAGCGACGGGATGTACTCATCGCCGTAGTCCACATTCTTGTGGTGCTCCCTGACCAGCTTGTAACCGGCAGGTGTTGCTGATTCAACCAGATAGTCACCAGGGATGAGCCAGGCACCCGGAAGATTCAACTCCGGCCAGCCGGTATTCAGACCATCGTAGAAAGCGCTGAGATTAGCAGCTACGACTGCAGCGTTATAACCGGGAGCAGCCGGAATCGACGCCAGATGGTCAAGGTCGTAGTCTTCAAAAGCATACCCACCATCAAACAGTGCATCGCGAACCTGGTTGAAGTTACGCAGACCATCGAAACAGCGCTGATCATCGACCGCAGGGTCAACCTCCGCACCTGGTGGGTTATTGGTACCCTGACAACCGGTAGGTAGATTGTCATCCCAGCTGTCGGTATGGGTGATCTGTAAGGCGTCACCAAGATCAAAAGCACCATTGCCGTTGTAATCGACGTCTTCTGGACCAGGACCACAAGCTGGCGAACAGTCCACCCATCCTAAGGGGTGGTTATCCACGTCAGCCCGTTGGATGCCGGCTTCACCATTGATATCCTCGATCACGCCATCGTCCGGCTGCTGGATACCGTCACCATTCCAGTCGATGTCGCAAGGATCAGTTGGAAAGTTGGTCAATGGAGGACAGTTGACATCACCATCCGCATAGAGAGCCAGCTGCACCCGTGGTACCCCAGGCTCCCACTCCTCGGCCGCAGCGAACTGAGGCTCATCTTCCGCACGGGTGGTGGCGTAGTAGACGATACCGGAGATACCGCCGTTCTCACCCACATACTCGGAAATTCTTGGAGGAAATGCGGTGAAGTCAAACGGGGTATCGATCACATAGTCGACTTTACCGAACTGCATCACACTGGTCTGCCCCAGAAAGCCCTGAAAGCCCTGGGTGAGTACCAGACCGGTCTCGGTGCGAGACAGATTGTTACCGGTATTCGGATTGATGATCTGCCGGGCGTTTTCAACAACCCAGGTAACACCACCGTCATCAGAACCGAGACAATCACCGATAGCACCGCGAGGATCGGTAGCAGAGATAATGATATCGCTATGGCCTACGCCGCGAGCTTCACACTGCCCCTGAGGGTTGAGCTCGCCAAAGGTAGGATCGGCCCAGCCGCCGTCCGGACGAACTTCACCACCGGCGTCCACAACAAAAGTGGCACCAGTGGCTTTCTTGTTACCGAAGCTGACTTCAGCAACCAGCCAGTGGAAGAAGGGGAAGATCTCATCAAAAGGTGCTAAACCATCACCATCCGTCGGGAAGGCCTGATAGATGGTGCCGTCACGCCAGCGCAGTACGGTCTCCTGACTCTCAGGACCGATACCGATCTCAGTGTCGTCCCAGAAACCGTCCTGGTCATCATCCCTGAAGATGCCGGTGTTGAGACGTGTGAACCAGTTGAATACCGGCACATCACCAAAACTACAGGAGGCCACGGTGCCACCGTTACAGGAACCACCGGTTGGATCCACGGTGAACAACAAGGAGGCGAAGACCACATCCAGGTTGGCATCCCAAACCGCGAGTTGATACTGACCTGGCGGTACCAGATCCACAGAGAAGTTGCTGTCACCATCACAGGCATCCGCATAGACGGCGCGACCCAGGGCGCCACCCTCACCGACCTGGTTGATGGCTACCCAACATTGTGGGAAAGGACGGCCAGTGAAGAAGGTGGTAGCCGGGTTACGGGACATGTGCATGTCGGTAACGGTACCGCTAACCGTTGCAACCTGCTCACCCGGCTGGGCTGGGGGCAGATCGGCGAAAGGACGCACAAAACCCATGAAGACATGGGGACCTGGAAGACCGAATTCCACGAAAACCGCCGGCTCGTTGGCCTTGACCCAAGCGTCGATTACCTTACTACCTTCGATGGTGCTGGTCTGCTGCCAACCGGCGTTGGGTGGCGGAATGATGACCACACCATACTTGCCGGGCGCAAGGTTTTTAACATTCAGATAGCCGTTCTCATCCGGCTGCATGGTACCGTCACCCAGTACATCGATAACCGGATTGCCGTCAGCATCGATACAGGTCGCGTTGATCATACCACCCGGGGTATCACCGCCAGTACCGACCGGGTTACTGGTAGCACAGGTCTGGTCATAGGTGGTACCGAGGTAGTTACCGAAAGCGTCCTGAATCACCTGACCGCCAGCGGCACCGTAGCGACCGCCCGGCTCTTCAAGGAACAGGCTGAACTGAGTCCAATCAACAGTGCCGTCATTCTGCTCTTCCGGCAGATCCGGAACACCATTCACCGGATGCTTATCCTCGAACAGATAGATCGAGATCTGTGCAGTAGGGATCGGATACTGCTGGACAGTGACCTCAACCACACCAGCATCTGTTGCGGTGAGTTCTACTGAAGTACCGCTCAGGCTATAACCACTGTAAGGATGAACAGAGACATAATAGCGGCCTGCAGGGATGATATCGTCGGTAATGCTTGCCGTACTGCCGTCGACATTACCTGCCAACGAACTGCCGTCTGTACCGACACCGATTTCATGATTACTGGCATGAAAGCTGAGCGATAGTAACTCATCAGCGGTTGTGCCAGGATTCATTGGATCAACTGGGAAGGTATTATCCCGCTCCAGCATCCAGCGAAATCCAAAATCCGCATCGGTGATTGGGTTACCTGACTGGTCAACCACATTGATCGTCAAAGTGGCTGCATTCAGCGTAGTAACCAGAAATGAGAGGCATAGAAATACAACAAACTGCAAGCCTCTGTTTTTGTAACCCTGATTTTCATTTATCATGGATTTTTCTCCAGACCCCTATTGGTCATTCAACTTTCCAGGGGCTCTATCTGACTCAAGTCAAAAAAACTACCAGCCCCATTACCAGTACTTAGGCCAAAGTCTACCCATCTATATAAAAGGTGGCTTTGCGTGAAACTACGCTATTTCTCTACGCAAGCCCCTACTGGAAAAGGAGATAACCCGGTATTTGAGCGGCAGCAGAAACCCTACCCTGGGTGGTAGGGTTGACAGATAGGAGATAGAGTTTTCCTATGACTACTTAAAATCTTAAAATTCATAAAAAAACAGACGAAAAGTTGACTTTTGATCCATTCGCCAATCGATACATAGCAAGCCACGCTTGCCTGTGGATTTTCACAGTGGCGGTGCTGCCGATTTTGTGGTTTATTCAATAAACAATTTGTGTCATGGTGAATGGTAAGAATTTCCATCGGAATGAGCAGGCAGACAGGTTTGAAATTTGCATCACCTGCAATCACACCTAAACTTGTCTGAGTAATAGCTGGAAAACGATGCGCAAAGGAATCAAAACTGGAGTGAGATGAGATAGGTTCGGGTGACAATGAACAGTGACAAGAAAAAAATCATCATCGCCGAAGACCACAATATTCTGCGTGCTGGATTAAAAGCATTATTAACCTCCAATCCCCAGTTCGATGTGATTGGCGAAGCAGATAATGGCCGCGATGCAATACGACGGGTCATTGAACTCAAACCGGACCTGGTAATCATGGATCTGAATATGCCCGGCATGAATGGCATGGATGCGATACGCGAAATAAAAGAACGGGATACCGAGATCAAAACCCTGGTGCTGACAGTGCACAATGAAGAAGAGTACGTTTTGGCAAGTCTTAAGGCAGGCGCCAATGGTTATGTTCTGAAGGATGCAACTCAGAATGAGTTAATGACAGCGGCTGAGCGTGTATTGAATGGCAAAACATACTTAAGCGCAGAGATAACGGAAAAAGTCGTCAACAGCTATCTGCAAACCAATAATGTCAACAATGAACCCCTCACTCGATGGGATACGGTTACTCAACGAGAGCGTCAAATACTGAAACTCATTGCAGAAGGACATACCAATAAAAGTATGGCTGACTATCTCTGCATCAGTGTAAAAACAGTTGAAAAACACCGTGCCAACCTGATGAAAAAACTTGATCTGCACAATGTTTCAGCGCTGACGACTTATGCGCTGGAGAAAGGTTTGATCAACCGCTAACTGGCAAGATATAAATCTATAATAGATTTAGTTACAGAGCGTTTTGATATCTCACAGCAGCTACCAGGATCACTACAAGGGAAAGGAAGCGCGGATCTGTACGCCTTGATCGACACCGGTATCGATACGTATTCTGCCATCCACCGACTCGGCCCGCTCACGCATACCGACCAGCCCCATACCCAGCTTCCCCTGAATCTCGGAAGGATCGAATCCGACGCCATTATCGATGATCAAAAGATGGATGGCATCATGCGCTTGCAGCAGTGAGACAGTGATGGTTTTCGCTTTTGAATATTTAACCGCATTGTTCAGGGACTCTTGCACAATACGATAGATGACACTCTTGTAATCCTCAGGTATGGACTCTTCATCCACATCGAAATCGGTTACCACTCGGGTGTCACTACAAACTTTGGTAATCTGACGGCACTGCCAGGATATTGCGGGTATGACACCCAGATCATCGAGAATGGCAGGTCGAATTGCACTGCAGATCGATCTTACCTCTGACATTGCCTGCTTGACCATGGATGAAACAGCTTCCAGAGATTCCCGCTGCTGACTCTGCTGTTCATTTTGTTGCCCATCACAACCATCCAGACAACGCTGTATATGCAAGCTCATGGTGGTAAGCAACTGTCCCAATCCATCGTGGAGCTCACGGGAGATTCGCTTTCTTTCAAGCTCCTCTGAACTTACGTGATGATCACCCTGTTGGATCTGGTTGAGACAAGAGAGACCGTCCTGGATATGCTGATCGGTCAACCTGAGATTATCGTTGATCGAGACACCGGTAGGACTCCCCTTTTCCATCGCCGGGAATGGAGAGGATGAGAGTTTAATCGCGGAAACCCCGATGAACGCTTCACTGCCCAACTGATCTTTTACCAATGCCATGTAAAAACCCTTTATTATTGTGTCTTTCCAAACACGCTTTGGCTTATTCAAAATATTGTTTAAATATTAGAGATTTAAAATATTTTGAATTATGACGAACCAGTCACAAACGTCATGCTTAGCCAATATTGACATTTGTCATTGCAGGGTTTATGCCAAAAACATATAATTGTTTAGATTACATGACCTTATAAAACATACCTAATAAATTACACTGTAATAATAAAAAAATAGTGTAAAAAATTCCGACAAATAGACCTCTTATTCCTAAACCACAGTGGGTTAAATAACCTATTTACCGCTAGTAGTCGGAAAACTTTACAATGTTTAACAATTCACTTGTTGAGCTGAGCCTCAACTTGCTGCAGATCATCGCGGGTATCGACGCCCTGTCCGGGCTCTGTTCTGGCTTCACTGACGTGAATGCGGCCGCCATGCCAGAGCACTCTTAGCTGTTCCAGGGATTCGGCTCGCTCGATCGGCGCTCTGTCCCAGGCAACAAAACGGGCCAGATAACCGGCACGATAGGCATAGAGCCCAATGTGGCGGGCAAAACCGGTATCTGTCGGCAGAGGACTTTCAGCATCGATAAATTCGTCCCGATGCCAGGGGATTGGTGCACGACTGAAATAGAGGGCATATCCCTTTATATCCGTCACCACCTTCACCACATGGGGGTCAAACAGTGTTTGACGCGCTGTGATCGGAGCCGAGAGCGTGGTGACACCTGCAGCATCGTGCTGACTCATATCCTCGGCAACCTGGGAGAGCAATTCTGCCGGCATGCAGGGTTCGTCACCCTGCAGATTGACGACAATCTCTTCATCTCCCCAGCCTCGTTGTGCTACCACTTCAGCGATACGATCAGAACCACTGCGGTGTTCTGCAGAAGTCATGCAGACATCGGCTGAAAACTCCCGGCAGACTTCTGCGATTTTCTGGCTGTCAGTCGCGATCACCACCTGATTGGCACCGCTCTCCACGGCACGTTCGAATACATGCTGGATCATCGGTTTGCCGGCGATTTCCAACAACGGTTTGCCCGGCAAACGCACAGAAGCGTAGCGGGCCGGTATGACAACTTTAAAATTCATATCAATCAGCCTTCCGGAAGCTCTTCGTCTGCGGCAATTTTCCGCGCCTCCTCTTCGAGCATCACCGGGATACCATCACGTATCGGATAGGCCAGCCGATCGGCACGACAGATCAGCTCCTGCTCTTTCTTCCTATAGAGGAGCTTCCCCTTACACACGGGACAAACCAAAATATCAAGCAGTTTTCTATCCATCTAAGAGCCTTTTCACCTTAGTCTTGAGTTGTTGTTCAAAAGCCATCGCCACACGAGCAGTCGCAGGCACATACCAGTGATTGGATTGGGCGAACTGTTCGCACTTTACCGCATCTTTCTCAGTCATGAGAACTGTCTTTTGGTTAAATGGAGCCAGATCATCGGGCGTAAAGCTGTGATGATCGGCGAATGGGTGGCGATCTATCCTCAACCCCTTGGATTCAAGCATGCTGAAAAAACGCTCCGGATGGCCGATCCCTGCGATCACATCGACCGGGATTGAGGCGAAATCTGTCAGGGGTTTGCACGCTCCCCCAACCAGTGGGCATGCGCTATCGCCAATCACAGACATCCCGTGCTCCCCTTCTTCCACACCGCCATTGACGATCACCAGGTCGACCTGTTGCAGTCTCTTTCTGGTTTCCCGCAGGGGCCCGGCCGGCAGGCAGAACCCATTGCCAAAGCGACGCTTTCCATCCACCACGGCAATCTCAAGATCCCGCTGCAGGGCATAGTGCTGCAATCCGTCATCGGACAGAATCACGTTGCAGGGATAAATTGATAGCAGTTTTTCAATCACCAGAGGGCGCTCGGGACCGGCAAATACCGGACACTCTGCATGACGTTTCAGCAGTATCGCTTCATCACCAACCTGCTGGGGGGTGGAATCCGCAGTCACTTCACAAGGCCAGCTTTCTGACTGACCACCGTAACCTCGAGTGATGATACCCGGTCGGTAGCCCCATTCAGTGAGCTTTTGAGCCAACCAGATAATAAGCGGCGTCTTACCCGTACCACCTACCGTGATATTGCCAACGATGATCACGGGGCAGCCGACTCTGTGACTTTTAAGCCAACCCCATCGATAGAGCACTCGTCTCAAGGCGACAACAGCACAGAACAGCGCGCTCAACGGCAACAGCAGATAGCTGAGAGGCTGCCGTCGCTGCCAGGAAGCTTCAATCGGGTTCAAAGCCAGAGCTTCCTCATTCGATAGCAGGTTTGTGGGCAGAAAAGGTCATCTTGGTTAAACCCAGCTGACTCGCAGCGTCCATGGCGGTCATCACCGACTGATGAGGTGTGCGTGCATCCGCGTTGATAATCACCGGAATGTTACCCCGGTCACCAATCGCTTTACTGATCGCCATTTTCAGGGTTTCCATCTCAGTATTGACAACTTCGCGCTGATCGACAAAAAAGGTACCGGCAATATTGATGGTGATATCGAGTTGTTGTTTTTCACGCTGTATCTCCTCACCGGTCGCTTCCGGCAATTCGATGAGAATTTGGCTCTCATGCTCGAAGGTGGTCGATACCATAAAGAAGATCAGCAGCAGAAAGACCACGTCGATCAGCGGCGTGATATCCACCTCAGGCGATTTCCGAGCTTTGCTTCTGAAATTCATTTCAGCGCTCTCTTTCCCCGTGGATTACTTCGACCATTTTCAGTGCCTGCTCCTCCATACCGATCACCAGTTGGTCTATCAGGCCGGAAAAATAGCGATGGAACATCAGGCTGGGTATGGCAACGGAGAGGCCGGCCGCCGTCGTGATCAATGCTTCCGAGATACCGCCGGCCAATACCCCAGGATCACCGACACCAGCGGTGACAATGACACTGAATACCTTGATCATACCGATAACGGTTCCCAGCAGACCGAGCAAAGGCGAGATGGAAGCGATCGTCCCGAGCGTATTGAGATATCGTTCCAGTTCGTGAACAACCTGACGACCTACCTCTTCGATCGCCTCTTTCATAATATCCTTACTATGATTTCGGTTGACCAGACCAGCGGCCAGAATTCGGCCAAGTGGCGAGCTGGACTTCAGCTTATCCAGGTCAGCCAGATTCAGTTTTTCCTCCTGATGGAGCTGCAATATCTGTCGCATCAGATATTCCGGCATAACCCTTTTGCGCTGCAGGGACCAGAATCGCTCAATGACAATCCCCAATGCAGCAATGGAACAGGCAATAATGGGCAGCATCAACCATCCGCCCGACTTTACAAGTTCAAACACTTATCCTTTTCCTTCTGTGATTTTTCACGAAAACTCTTCTCGATACGGCCATGATACTCGACCAGGATATCTTGTTGCAGCTTAGATTGCATGGCGACCTAACCGGGTCAGACTTTACACCTTCTTACAGCTACCCGGCGCCTGCCGTGGTAGCCTGCTCAGGTATCTGCTGGTTCCCCGAGTTCTCCCCCACCCTGTTGCCACAATCGTCTGTTCAGTTCACGGTAGAGACGTGGTTGCGGGTCCATCTCACCCGGCACCAGACGGAATTCGATGGCACCACGCTCCGCGGTGTTCAACGATCTCGCACCTTGAGCCTGCCAGCGCTGAACCACGGCCGGTTTAGGGAAACCATAGCTGTTTTTGTAGCCAGTTGAAAATAGCACCCACTGTGGATCGACCGCTGTCACAAACTCAGCAGTTGAAGAGCTGTTCGATCCGTGGTGCGGGGCTACAACCAGGTCCGCCCGGAGCTGTTGAGGATTGGCTCTGATCAGAGCAGCTTCTGCTGCCTGTTCGATATCTCCTGGCAGCAGAATAGTCCAGTCACCACTGTCAATCTTCAGCACACATGAGTGATTGTTACGCCCTTTAAGCTCTGACGTGACATTTGGATGGAGAATCTGGAAATGGACCCCATCCCAGGCCCATTCGTTCCCGGCCAGGCAAGGCCGAGCCGACCCTTCAACCAATTCCGGATTACCAGCCAATATCCGCTTGGTGTGGATCGATCGAGTCAATGCTTCAACCCCACCGGCATGATCCCGGTCGCCATTGCTCACGATCAGCATATCGATCGTTCGATGCCCTCTGGATCTTAGGAATGGCATGATCACAGAATCGGCAACACTCCGATCTCCCCGCCCTGGACCGGTATCAAAGAGCAGAATGTGATCGCTGGTCTCAACCACACAAGCTAACCCCTGCCCCACATCTAATAAGGTGAACCATATCTCACCCTGGGCAGGGCGCTCAGCTGAGGCAAATATCACCGGAACACAAAGCAGCAATCCTAAACCACGGCCCGGCATTCCGGCTGGCATCAGCAGCAACAGACACCCTGCCAGAACAAACCACAAGAGCAATAGATCCTGCTGCACAAGATCTGTCATGGCAAAGGTCTGCGATGAACACCACTCAAGCAATCCCAAGGTTGTTTCAGACAGTGTCTGCAGCAGCGAGAACCAGAGTTCGGCAACCGGGGGAGCCGCCAATAGTGGTAGCCCTATCAGGGTCATGGGCACCAGCACCAGGCTGAACCAGGGCACCATGAGAAGATTTACTACCGGTGAGATTAGGGAAATCTGGCTGAAAAACAATATGAGCAGCGGCAATAGGCCCAGACTGACAGAGAGTTGAACCTGTACGCCCTGACGCCAGTTTCCCCAGGGAGCAAGTCGGCCACCGATACTCCACAAAATGACCGCCACCGCCGTAAATGAGAGCCAGAATCCTCGACTCAGGATCGCCACAGGATCAACCAAAACCACCAAAAAGAGTGCCAGCAGCAGACTTCGGCCGAACTGAATCCGATAACCGAGTATCAGAGCTCCAAGGGTCGTAGCCAACATAATCAGTGCCCGCTGGGTGGGCAGGGTAAAACCGGCTAATGCGGCATAGACTATGGCGCCAAGCAGGGCAACCACGGCACCCGCTTTGAGTGCCGGCAACAGCTGGCAGAGCCTAGTGCTGCGACGCCATAGCCAAGCACCGGTAAACAGAAACCAGCCGGCAACCAGGCCGACATGCAATCCGGATATGGCGATCAGATGGTTGGTTCCAGTGCGTCTGAAAGTGTTCCAGGCCTGCTTGTCCATCCCCCGCTTGTCACCGACCGCGAGTGCCTTCAACAGTGCTGCGGCATCCGGATTGTCGGTCACATTATCGATGGCATTGGCGATCTCTTGGCGAAGCAATCCAAGCGGTGCAGGAAATCGGTCTGAATCAAGCAAGCTATTGCCAGACCAATCCCTGACATAACCTGTGGCTTGGATCTGCTGCATAAACAACCACTTTTCATGGTCGAAACCGGCCGGATTCTGAGCGCCCCTGGGTCGGATCAGTCTGACTTTAAAACGCCAGGCGTCGCCAATGCTCAGATCTTTTGCGGCACCAAACCAACTGAGTTGGACTCGGGAGATTTCACACGGCTCTCCCGCTTCGTCATGCAATGAGGTGACCCGCATCTGAAAACGGGATATCCCATCCTGAGTTTTCGGCAGTGAATCCACCACCCCCTCGAGAATCAGGTCTTTGCGTTCCAACTCCAGGGGTAACGGGTGTTGCAGAATCAGCGAGGCATTGATCAGACTCCAACCGGCTCCAGCAGCCATGGCCATCAAAGGACGCAGATGTTTGAACCGCCACAGCAGTGGAAATGTCAAAACCACCGCCAGCCATTCCAACCCCGGCAAGCGATCTAAGAGGTGGAAGAGTGTCACTCCGATGACAAAACTGATCAGAAATCTGTTCACGACGACTCCTTGTCGAGACCCAGGCCAACTCTATCGGATATCAGCCCACTTGTGGACTATGATTATAAGCCCGGCAGCTCAATAATCTGTCCGATTCGAAAAAAACAATAGTCCTAACAACGGCTATTGATTTACTATTACCGAATCAAGTTACAACTCGAGTGAAATTCAAGGAAGAGACTGCTTCAGATCAGCTGGTACCCGGATTGCATGGGGTAGTATGCCGATGCGCAAGTTCCGACTGCACTTGCCGATAACTCTATAGACCGTTTTTTTATTCGCCTAAACATGCCAAAACGACTGATCAAGCGTCTTTTGCCTCACCGCGACCATGTGTGTAACCACAAGCACATGCAGGTATTCGGTGATCTGCTGCACGATGCCAACCTCTGGCATCTCAACAGACATTCGGTATCCGGTGCTTTTGCCGTAGGCCTGTTCATGGCGTACGTGCCGATTCCGTTTCAAATGGTGCTCGCAGCCGCCGCCGCGATTTTTTTCCGGGTTAACTTGCCGCTCTCAGTCGCCCTGGTATGGATCACCAACCCGATCACCATTCCACCGATGTTCTATTTCGCCTACCAGGTCGGCATCATGATCACCGGTGAGACGGCCTCTTTGGAGCCCTTTCAGTTCACCCTGGAGTGGCTGCAGAGTGTCGGCTCTGAGATCCTCATACCCCTGATCCTGGGCTCATTGGTGTGCGCTACCGTCTCTTCGATTCTGGGCTACAGTCTGATTCTGTGGATCTGGCGCTGGCGCGCTGTGGAAAAATGGAAGAGCCGCCGGCATAGCAGCACCTCGGCCAAGGTATCCGAATAATCACCCTCTCCGGGTGGTGTACAGGAAAAGCCTCTTACCCCTCTGTCAGCCTGCCATCGATCAAGTGCAAGGTGCGGTCCATGCGTTGAGCAAGATCCGCATCGTGGGTCACCACGATGAAGCTGATATTGAGCTCCTGATTGAGCTGCAGCATCAATTCATAGACCTGATCCGCTGTTTTTCTGTCCAGGTTGCCGGTTGGTTCATCGGCCAGCACACAAGCCGGATGGTGAACCATGGCCCGAGCCAAAGCGGCCCTCTGCCTCTCCCCCCCTGACAGCTCGTTGGGTTTGTGATGCATCCGTTCCGCCAGACCGACCTGCTGCAGTATCTCAGTTGCCTGAGCCCGCGCAGGATTTACCCCATCTCCGCCAATCAACAGCGGCATCGCCACATTTTCCAATGCCGTGAATTCCGGCAACAGATGGTGAAATTGGTAGACAAAGCCCATGTTGCGGTTTCGCAACACGCCCTTTTCCCGCTCATTGAGACTGAGCAGATCCTGACCACAGAGCTCGACACGGCCGGAATCCGGGTTGTCCAGGCCACCCAGACAGTGCAACAAAGTACTTTTTCCAGATCCGGATGAGCCAACAACGGCCACCCGCTCCCCGGCAGAGAGTTTCAGGTTGACCCCTTGCAGCACCTCGACATGAAGCCCTCCCTGGGAAAATGTTCGGACCAGATCAGTCGCTTCAAGTACCAGCTCATTACTACTCATAACGCAACGCCTCGGCAGGCTGGGTACGGGAGGCCTTCCAGGCCGGATAGAGGGTTGCCAGCAGTGTAATCAGGAAAGCCATGCCGCCGATGAACAGTATGTCACTGGTATGCGGATCTGAAGGTAGTTTGGTGATGTAGTAGATACTCGGGTCGAGAAAATCGACACTTAAAGCCTTTTCGATCCAGCTTACGATCGCCTCCACGTTGTGCGCCAGCAACACCCCCCCCAACATGCCGAAAATATTGCCGACAATTCCGATCGTTGCACCCTGAACCATAAAGATTCCCATAATCGAACCCGGCGAAGCACCCAGGGTACGTAAGATCGCGATATCGGACTGCTTGTCGGTAACCACCATGACCATGGTCGAAACGATATTGAAAGCTGCCACGGCGACAATCAACGAGAGAATGATGGTCATCATGCGCTTTTCAGTCCGCAGTGCCGAGAAGAAGTTGCGATGCTGCATGGTCCAGTCACTGATCCGGTAGTAACCGCCCATCTTCATCGCCAACTCTCTGGAAACCTGCGGCGCCAGATAGAGATCATCCAGCTTCAATCGAACGCCGGTCACCCCATCCTGCAGCCGCATCAGTTTCGCAGCATCCTTGATATGTAGAATCGCAACCCCCCGGTCATACTCTCCCATGCCCACCTGAAATATGGCGCTGACGGTAAGACGCTTCAGACGCGGCATGATGCCTGCGGGGGTGACATTGACCTGAGGGGTGACCAGTGTCACCCGGTCGCCGATCCCTACCCCCAGCACATTGGCAAGCTCTCTGCCGAGCACGATGCCATAGCTGCCCGGCTTCAAGGTCTCAATCGTGCCATTGGTTATGGAAGTGATGACATCCGACACCTCCCCCTCCTGCTCTGGCAGGATACCTCTCAGCAGTACGCCACTGACTTTCTGTCCGCTGATCAGCATACCCTGCCCCTCCACATAGGGCGCCTTGCCGACAACATGGGGAAACTTCGCGGCTTCGGATTCGACTGTCCGCCAATCGGCCAGTTCACCGCTAACCCCGGAGATGGTGGCATGGGAGGCCATACCGAGTATCCGTTCGCGGATCTCTTTATGGAATCCATTCATTACCGAAAGCACCACAATCAGGGCGACAACCCCCAGCATGATCCCAACCATCGAGATCACGGAGATGAAGGAGATAAAGTGATTGCGCCGCTTTGCGCGTGTGTAGCGCAGGCCGATATAAAATTCGATCGGTTTAAACATAGCTCGGCATTAAAACACAAAGTCCGTGGAAACCGCATAGACTAACAAAAAAAGAAGCTTCGGATCGAGATCAGACCGATCATGCATGAAATTCTGTTAGCTGGATCAGAGTTTTATACTCATCACGCTTTTAATTCAGAATAAATACTCATGCTTTCCTATAGTTAGGTTAGAGTGCTATATTCATCCTTGAAGAGACAAATTCGGAGTTGCTCAGATGAGTTTTCGCGTTACCGCCCTATCCGTCATTTTATGTGCCTGCCTGCTATCCCATTCAGCCGTGGCTGAAGTTCTGCTGATAGACTCGATTAATTCTGCCCCCATCAACAGTGAGGAAGGCATTCCACGCCCAACCCGCAGCATGACGATGGACCAGGTCAGTCAGCGTTTCGGTCAACCCAATGCCGCACATTCACCGGTTGGTGATCCACCGATCACCCGTTGGGACTATCCAAGCTATTCCGTATTTTTTGAATACGACCATGTGTTGACCTCAGTGCTTCACCGCTGAACAGACTATTTCAAGCTGGGCTAGGCCCCACAAAGCAGGCAAAATCAATTACCTGAACAAAACCTTGCAGAGTAATCCCTGCAGGGCTTTGTCATTGCCGGACATCCATCCGGCACCGTGTGTCTGCCAATGGGTAATCGGTAAACCCGTTTCGGCCTGTCAACTGTACCTCCATCCATAATCCCCCCACAGTTGTCACGGAAGCTATTCTTGACAATTTTACTGAGTTTTTTATACTCCTCGCCAATTCTAATCTTTATCATCCAACAGCAGTTCTCCGGTCTGCCAGGTAGTACAGATGACAAACCAAACATCAGCGGCATTGATGCACTCCATTATTCAACGTATCGCCACTGGCCCAGAATTGAGTAAAGACATCTCCCTGGATGAAGCCAGAGAGGGGATGTCCGCGATTCTGCGCGGTGAGATCGATGATGTGCAAACCGCCATCTTTCTGATTGCGTTGCGTATGAAACGGGAGACGGACGATGAAAACAAAGGCACTCTGGAGGCCATTCTGAACATCTCCGAGAGCCGCACAGCCGATGTCGATGAGCTGATATCTCTGGCCGATCCTTACGATGGTATGAACAGAAACCTGCCGATTGCGCCGATGATTCCGGTGGTGCTGGCAGCCTGCGGACTCCCCTGCGTCAGCCATGGGCTTGATGCGGTTGGACCGAAATTCGGCATCACCCATCGTCATGTCCTGCAGGCCGCCGATATCGATGTGGATATGGATCTGGAAGAGGCCGTTGCCCGAATCGAAAATCCTGAACTGGGCTGGGCCTATGTGGACCAAAAGACCTTCTGTCCCGGTTTACATGATCTTATTGGGCTGCGACAACGCATCGTCAAACGCCAGGTGCTGACCACGGTCGAAGTGCTGGCCAAGCCAATAACCGCAAAGCGAAAGACACATCTTCTCACCGGCTATGTACACAAGCCCTACCCGGCCAAATATGCCGCTCTGGCACGCTTCGCCGGATTCGAGGGCTGCCTGCTGGTGAGAGGCACCGAGGGCGGTGTGATTCCCTCCCTCAGGCAGCAGGGGATGATTTTTCGCTACGACAATCTGAATCAGGAGAGTCCAGTAGAGATCTCACCGTCGAATCTGTCGATTGAGCAGAGTGTCCGTGCGGTACCGCTTCCAGATGATCCATCCATCAAGAGCAGTGACGATGAGGTCGCCCGGATCACCGATATCGGCAAGGCAGCGGAATTTGCCGCTGAGACCGGACTTGATGCGTTACAGGGAAAACCGGGGCCCGCGTATGACTCGCTGCTCTACAGCTGCGCCATCACCCTCTGGCATAGCGGGCGCCATCAAACACTGGAGCAGGCAGCGGCCCAGGTTCGGCAGGTTCTCGATTCGGGCCAGGCAGCGGCCCGCCTGATCTAGCCGGAGAGTGCAGATGACAGAGAGATGGATCAAGGTTACGGAAATGTCTGAACTTCCGCCAGGCAGCATGAAGCGATTTGACTTTGAACAACATCGATACCTGATCGTGAATGTTGACGGAGAGATCTATGCAGTTGATGACCAATGCACCCATGAAGAGGTATCCCTCTACCTGGGCTGCATTGAGGATCACAACATCAAATGCTCACTCCATGGCAGCCGATTCTGCCTTAAAACCGGAAAACCTCTGGAAGAGCCTGCAGATGAACCGATAGGCACATATCCCGTCAAGATCGACGATAATCAAATCCTAATACAGCCTAAAATTTAATTAAACACGCAATTTTGGTGATCTAGATCAAAAATCAGTAGGTTCCCACACTAGCGGAATCAGGGTAATTACTATATATTTGCCCACATAAAAAATTCCGCCTTGTAACTAGGCTTTATAATTTCACCACCAAATAAGAGTTCCGGGGGTATAACCGGTGAAATACCTATTAGTGTTGGCCATTGCATTCTGTATGACCCTGTTTTGGCAAACATCCAACATCGCTGACAGAACCCCCAATCTTCAGAGTTTCGAACAGGAACAGGTGATTATCAAAAAGCCTCAAGCCTCTTGAGTGCATGTTGGAATATCTCAGCAGCTTAGTTTCCGCGCCCCGCCCCGCTATCAGAAGATACTGAAAACGGCATAAATTCTCTTTTCCAGTAAGCCATTCCAACAGACCAGTTCCGTGATCTGTTTCAGGTTTCCGCCTTCACTGCGGATGGAAATTGAACAAACCCTTGTCTCTACCGGTCAGTATTTGGGAATATTAACCCACGCTCATCAACAAATGACCAAACAGAGAGGATCAGCGCTTTTTTTGTTGAGACTCCGGAGTGAATTCGGGTATGGTTGGTGGGCTGTAAAGATTACGATAACGATAAAACGACTGAATCTGTGACAACCGCATCTTCAAGCCACTCTGTTGCGACCTTTGAAGCCAAATCACTGGCCTGTATCCGGGATGACCGAATGCTGTTCGAAGGCCTCGATTTCACCATCAACCCTGGTCAGGCCTTGGTCCTGGAGGGTAGAAACGGCAGTGGTAAAACTTCCCTATTGCGAATTCTGTGCGGTATTCGCCTGCCTGAAGCCGGAGACCTGCTCTGGGAAGGTGAAGATATTTTTCAGTTGGGGCCTGAGTTCCATGAGCACATTGCCTATTTAGGCCATAAAGATGGTTCGAAGCTGGATCTGACACCCTTGGAGAATCTGCGAATCGCCAAGGGCCTGGGCAAGGCCCGGCAGGATATCGATCTGGAAGAGGCATTGGATCAGGTCGGCCTGTACGGATTTGAAGATGTACCGACCCGAAATCTTTCAGCGGGTCAGCAGCGACGACTCGCGATCGCCCGTCTGTTGGTCACGGATGCAAAACTGTGGATACTCGACGAGCCATTCACATCACTTGACCGTAAGGGTATTGAACATATGGAGCGACTTTTCGAGGGACACCTCAATAAAGGTGGCATGGCGGCTATGACCACACATCACCGCATCGGTTTTAAGGATGAGATCGAGCTGGTACGCATCAATCTCTCCGAACGATGAGTACCCTCTCTCTGACAAGCGCCTTCAGCCTGCTCCTAAAAAGGGATCTGGTGCTCGCCTATCGCAGACGCTCTGAGCTGGTCAATCCGATGCTGTTCTTTGTCCTGGTGACGGCCATGTTCCCACTGGGTATCGGCAACGATCCCAAGCTGATCGAAGCCGTCGGACCCGGGGTGGTATGGGTCGCCGCCCTACTCGCTTCACTGCTGTCACTGGACAGTATGTTCCGCTCCGATTTCGATGATGGCTCGCTGGAACAGTTTATGCTCAGCGCCCATCCGGTCTCGATTCTGGTATTGGCAAAGATCCTGGCGCACTGGCTGGTGACCGGCTTGCCACTGTTTATCGTAGCACCGCTGCTGGCGGTGCTGTTAAACATCCCCGGCAGTGCCATCCCCACCCTGATGCTGACACTGATCCTGGGCACTCCGGTGCTCAGTCTCATCGGCTCGGTCGGCGTGGCGCTGACCGTCGGTTTGAGGCGGGGTGGTGTAATCCTCTCCCTGCTTGTACTACCCCTATATGTTCCTGTGTTGATATTTGGTACAGATGCTGTCAAAACAGCCATAATCGGTATACCGACCACCGCACAGATCTCTATCCTGGGCGCGATGCTGGTCGGTTCCCTGGTGCTGGCGCCCATGGCCACTGCCGCCTCATTGAGAATCAGTCTGAGTTAATATGATCATACGTTTCTTTCATCAAATGGGTTCGCCACGCTATTTCTACAATGTAGCGGGCAAACTGGTGCCCTGGTTCATGGTCAGCTTTCTGATCACCCTGGTGTTCGGCCTCTACTACGGCCTGTTCGTCGCCCCTCCCGATTATCAGCAGGGCGAAAGTTATCGCATCATGTATATCCATGTGCCTTCAGCCTGGATGTCCATGTTCATCTACGTGGTGATGGCGGTTTCCGGGCTGATCAGCCTGGTCTGGCGGATCAAAATGACTGAAATCGTGGTCATCAGCAGCGCCACCGTGGGGGCCTCGTTCACCTTCCTCGCGCTGGCCACCGGCTCGCTCTGGGGTAAACCCATGTGGGGTACTTGGTGGGTCTGGGATGCACGCTTGACCTCGGAATTGATCCTACTGTTTCTCTATCTCGGCATCATCGCCCTGCACAGCGCCATCGAGGACAAGCGGGTTGCTGCCCGGGCCGTCTCCATCCTCGCTTTGGTCGGGGTGGTCAACATACCGATCATTCACTATTCGGTGGAGTGGTGGAACACCCTGCACCAGCCCGCATCGGTGACGAAATTCGATAAACCCTCCATGGATATGAGCATGTTGATCCCACTGCTGACCATGGCAATCTCGTTTAAACTTTACTACGGCGCTGTGGTCTTAATGCGCGCGCGCGCAGAAATTGTTGAACGGGAAAGGAACAGTCGCTGGGTTCAGGAAATGGTTGAACAGGAGGCGAAATGAGCGAGTTTTTCGCAATGGGTGGCTACGCAGTCTATGTCTGGCCCTCTTTTATCCTGGCGTTCATCGTACTGGTTGCCAACGTAGTAGCACCTCTGCGTCAACGTAAGCGCGCCTTAACTGATATCGCCCGTAAAATACGTCGGGCCAGGAAAGTAGAAAATGAATCCCATACGTAAGAAAAGACTCACCCTGATCGGTCTCATGGTAGCCGGTATCGGCGTTGCCACCTGGCTGGCACTGAATGCCTTTGATGAGAACCTGATGTTCTTCTTTTCACCCTCTGAAGTGGTGGAAGGCAAGGCGCCGGAGGCACATCCGTTCCGCATTGGAGGCCTGGTACAGACCGACAGTGTCAAGCGCAAGCCCGATGGCCTGACCACCGCATTCTCAGTGACCGATAATGCCGAGGCAGTGACCGTTGAATATACCGGTATTCTTCCCGACCTGTTTCGTGAAGGTCAGGGTATCGTCGCCATGGGCCAACTCAATCAGGACGGCATCTTCATCGCCAGCGAAGTACTAGCCAAACATGATGAGAACTATATGCCTCCGGAGGTCGCCGAATCTCTGAAAACCGCCCATGACGAGGCGGTCGCCAATCCTCAGCCCCAGGCCAGCATACAATGATCCCTGAACTCGGTCACTTCGCCTTAATTCTCGCACTCTGCCTGGCAGTTACCCAGGCTATCGTGCCTTTGGTCGGCTCCTATACCCGGAATAACGCCTGGATGGCCGCTTCCCGAAGTCTTGCCTGGGGTCAGTTCGTCTTTCTTACCATTTCGCTGCTGATTCTGACCAATGCCTTCCTCAGCAACGACTTTTCCGTTATCTATGTGGCTCAGCACGGTAACACCAAGTTACCGGACATCTACAAGATATCCGCCGTGTGGGGCGCCCATGAGGGATCCCTGCTGCTGTGGGCCTTTATGCTCGCCGCCTGGAGTGTGGCGATTGCCGCCTTCAGTCGTAACTTGCCGCTGGAGATGGTCTCCCGGGTTCTCTCGGTGATGGGCATGGTGAGCATCGGTTTCATGCTCTTCATGTTGCTGACCTCCAACCCTTTTGACAGAACCTTCCCCGTTCCCTTAGAGGGTGGTGAACTCAACCCCATGCTGCAGGACCCTGGTCTGGCGATCCATCCACCGATGCTCTATATGGGTTATGTGGGTTTCTCTGTCGCCTTCGCATTTGCCATCGCCGCTCTGCTCGGCGGTAGGCTGGACGCCTCCTGGGCCCGCTGGTCCCGTCCCTGGACGACCATCGCCTGGGTGTTCCTGACCCTCGGCATCGTGCTCGGCAGCTGGTGGGCTTACTATGAGTTGGGCTGGGGTGGCTGGTGGTTCTGGGATCCGGTGGAAAATGCCTCCTTCATGCCCTGGCTGGTCGGCACGGCATTGATCCACTCGCTCGCTGTGACCGAAAAACGGGGTGCCTTCAAAAGCTGGACGGTGCTGCTGGCGATCGCAGCCTTCTCCCTCAGTCTGCTCGGTACCTTTCTGGTCCGTTCCGGCGTGCTGACCTCCGTGCACTCGTTCGCCTCGGATCCGGCCCGTGGTGTATTTATCCTGATCTTCCTGTTGGTGGTAATCGGCGGCTCTCTGTTGCTCTACACCTGGCGTGCTCCCTATATCTCCAGTGGCGGAAGATTCGATCTGATCTCCCGTGAAACCTTTTTACTTGGTAACAATCTTCTGCTCTCAGTGTTTGCCGCCCTGGTGCTTCTGGGCACACTGGCGCCTCTGATCTACGACGCTTTGCAACTGGGCAAGATCTCGGTGGGTTTCCCCTGGTTCAACAAGATGTTTCTGCTGACCACACCCTTCCTGGCGCTGCTGATGGGCATCGGCTCCCTATCCCGATGGAAGCATGCAGAGCCCTCCCTGTTGATTAAACAGCTGAAGGTGGCCTTTGTCGTCAGTGTCGCATTTGGCCTGATCAGTCTGCTGCCGATGTTCTCCGGCGGCAACTGGGTGGTAGGTCTGGGTATGGGGCTGGCCCTGTGGGTTGCCGCCTCTCACCTTATCAACGTCCGGGATCGGCTGAAAAACAAGAAGGGCTTCAATGGGTTCTGGCAGGATTTCAGAACCGGCGGTCGAAGCTACTATGGCATGATTCTGGCTCACCTCGGAGTCGCCATGTTTATCGTTGGCGTCACCATGGTATCCAATTTCGGCGAGGAGCATGATGTCCGCATGAGTCCCGGGGATGTCAGTGAAATTGCCGGCTACGAGTTCCGCTTCGATGGTGTAAAGCGGGTTCCAGGCCCGAACTACAACGCCCATCAGGGCAGTTTCCAGGTTTCCCGTGACGGTGAGGCTTTCATTACTCTGAAGCCGGAAAAACGGACCTATTTCGTACAGACACGTCCCATGACGGAAGCCTCCATCGACTGGGGCTTCACCCGGGATCTCTATGTCTCACTGGGAGAGCCTCTGGGTGGTGGCGACTGGAGTCTGCGTCTCTACTACAAACCCTATGTACGATGGATCTGGCTGGGTGGTGTACTGATGAGTCTGGGCGGCATACTGGCTGTCACCGACCGACGCTATCGAACCGCCAAAGTACGCTCGCCAGAGATGGTCAACAATGCTGCAGCGACTGCGACTGCATCAGGGAGTTAATTCTGTCATGAACCGCTATTTGCGTTATTCCGTACCGTTGATCATTTTCGGGATAATTGCCGCCTTCCTCTATAAAGGGTTGGGCATGAACCCCAGGGAAATCCCCTCCCCCCTGATCGGCAAATCGATACCGGAGTTCTCCCTGCCCTCGGTGGAAAGTGCCGAAACCATGATCAACGATCAGAACCTGAAGGGTAAGATCTACCTGCTGAATGTCTGGGCAACCTGGTGTGTCTCCTGTCGCGCTGAACACGACACTTTGGTGCATCTTGCCCGTTCAGGCAAAGTGGAGATCGTCGGGCTCAACTGGAAAGATGAGCGGGTCAAGGCTCAGGCCTGGCTACAGCAACTGGGCGACCCCTATACGGTCAACATTTTCGACCAAAAAGGACGCACAGCCATCGATCTTGGTGTCTATGGTGCCCCGGAAACCTTTTTGGTAGATGGCAATGGCATCATTCATTACAAACACGCAGGCCCCCTCACCCTGGGTGTGTTTAACGAAACCCTGCTTCCCATGATCAATGATTTGAAAGCCAAAGGATCATAACGTGCGCCTATTTCTGTTCAGTTTTATCTACCTTCTGGGCCTGACCGCCCTGCAAGCCGCAACCCTCGCGGAATATACCTTCGAGGATCCGGCACAAGATGAGGATTTTCGCGAAATCATTGAAGAGATGCGCTGCCTGGTCTGCCAGAACGAGTCACTGGCAGGGTCCAATGCGGAACTGGCCATTGACCTGAGAAACGAAATCTACGGCATGATGAAAGGCGGTCAGAGTAAGGGAGAAATCATCGACTTCATGGTTGCCCGCTATGGAGACTTCGTACTCTACAGCCCGCCGGTCAAGCCAAGTACCTACCCCATCTGGTTCGGCCCGTTAATCGTTTTTCTGATCGGCGGAGTGGTACTGTTTCGTATCATCAAACGCAAAAACCAGAGCCGTGAAACAGAACTGAGTGATGCAGAACAACAAAGACTCGAAAAACTGCTGGATCAGTCGAACGAACAAAGAGACACGAATCAATGACCCTATTCTGGATGATTATTGCCGGACTGACCGTCCTGGCAATGGCTTTTGTCGGCCTGCCGTTACTAAGAAAAGAGGTATCCGACAGGATCACTTCCGATGAACTCAACCTGGCTGTCTTCAAACAACAGTTGGAGGAGTTGGACAACGACCTTGAAGCCGGCAATCTGGACCAGAACCGCTATGACGCGGCACGCAAGGACCTGGAGAAATCCCTGTTGACCGATGTCTCCACGACAACTTCCGAGTCAAGCGTTCAGGTGAGCCCCTCGGGACGCATCATGGCGGTCACCGCACTGCTGATTCCACTTGCCGCCTGGCTGCTCTACGACCTGCTGGGTACACCTGAAATCATCAACCATCTGGCTCAACAACCGGCGCCTGGCACAACACAACAGACGGCCCAGGCCCCTTCCGGCGGTATGGAAAACCTTCCCCCAATGGATGAGCTGGTGAGAAGACTGGCGGAAAAATTACAGGAGAATCCGGACAATCAGGATGGCTGGATCATGCTCGGCCGGAGTTATATGGCCCTCAATGATCACTCCGCCGCCATCAATGCGTATCAGCGTGCCATGGAGATGAACGACCAACGGGTCGATCTGTTGTTGGCCTATGCAGAAGCCATCGCCGCAACAACCGGCAACGATTTCACCGGCCGTGCCGCACCGATGATCGAAAAGGCCTATCAACTGGAACCGGAAAACCCGAACGTGCTTTGGCTGGCCGGTATCCTGGCCTATCAATCCTCCGATTTTAAATCGGCAATCCTGCGTTGGGATTCCTTGCGCAGTAGTCTGACACCACAGAGTGCCGAACTTGAATCGGTCAATAACGCCATCGACGATGCGCGCAGCCAGCTGGGTCTGCCTCCGGAAGAGGCGGAGCTGCCGAGCATTGTGCAAAAGCAGAAACCCAAAGCCAAGCCGCAGCCTGCTGCAGCAACGGCCGATGAGTCGATTAAGGTTGCCGTATCCCTCTCCCCTGAACTTCAGGCCAAGACCAAACCGAATGACCTGGTATTCATCTACGCCAAGGCGGTCAGCGGCCCACCCATGCCCCTGGCAGCGGTCAGAAAAAAGGTCAGTGACCTGCCGGTTTCAATCAGCCTGGATGACAGTATGGCCATGATGCCACAGATGAAGCTCTCCGGTTTCAATGAGGTGGTGGTCGGCGCCAGGATATCCATGTCCGGCAGCCCTACCGCACAGGCCGGAGACCTTGAAGGGGAGATTCAACCTGTAGCGCCCGGATCATCCGAGACTGTTCAGGTCGTGATCAATTCAGTACACCCCTGATCCCCCTACCGGCAATGGCTCAATTTAAGCGCAGCCTTTGCCGAAGGACCAGCCTACCCTATCCCACACCATACACAGACAGGCCAGGGCATGCGGCACGGCATGAAGCTGACCGGTGTCATGATTTTTTGAAAAATCAGGCTGTTTTATGCCAATCTACTGCCTGAGCTCAACAACTTCAGATAGTTGATTGATATACTGGCAACAAACATAATCAATAACATTTAGCCGACGCCTCTGATGGCTATATAACCCGGCATGTTCTGCTGATAGGAGTCACGATGGCCAATTACTCTACCCATGATATCCACAATATCGCACTGGTCGGACATGCCGGCTCAGGTAAAACGAGTTTGATCGAGAGTCTGCTGCACCGATCGGGCATGATCAAGACGAAAGGCACGATTGAACGGGGCGACACCGTCTGTGACAGCGATGATCTGGAAAAAGAGCTGCAACACTCCCTGGATATCGCCATCACCCACCTGAGCCATGAAAGCAAACAGGTCAATATCATCGACACCCCCGGATATGCAGATTTCCTGGGTCGAGGGATCAGCATCCTGCCTGCCGTGGAATCGGCGATGGTCGTTGTCAATGCTTCAGCCGGTATCGAGCCGGTTACCATCCGCATGATGGATGCCGCGAAGCGGCGCAACCTGTGCCGATTTATCATCATCAACAAGATAGATTCAGAAGATGTTGACCATGACGCCCTGCTGGAGAGCCTGAAGGAGACCTTCGGCAAAGAGTGCCTGCCGATCAATCTGCCCGCTGAAAACGGAAAAAAGGTCATCGACTGCTACTTTCAGCCGGGTGGCGATGCCACCGATATCTCATCGGTCAGTCAGGCACACGACAACCTGGTGGATCAGGTCGTTGAAGTGGATGAGGAGCTGATGGAGCTCTATCTGGAACAGGGACAGGCCATCGAGCCCGAACAGTTACACGATCCTTTCGAAAAGGCACTGCGTGAAGGTCACCTGATTCCGGTCTGTTTTACGTCGGCAGAGAATGGCGCAGGGATCGATGAACTGCTGAACCTGTTCTCCAAACTGATGCCCGATCCTACCGAAGGTAACCCGCCTCCATTCATGAAAGGTGAAGGGGCTGACATGCAGCCTGTCGAGGTCACCCCCGACGAGAGCAAACATGTCATCGGCCATGTATTCAAGGTGATCAATGACCCCTACCGAGGCAAACTGGGCATCTTCCGCATCCACCAAGGCAAGCTCGAAGTCAACTCCCAACTCTATATCGGTGATGCCAGGAAACCGTTCAAGGTCAGTCATCTCTACCGTTTACAGGGTAAAGAGCAGGAGGAGATGAAACAGGGGGTACCCGGCGATATCTGCGCCGTAGCTCGGATTGATGAGATCCATTTCGATGCGGTGATACACGACTCCCACGACGAAGACCACCATCACCTTCGTTCGATTGAGTGCCCTGTGCCCCTGTTCGGCCTGGCCATCAACACCACCAAACGTGGCGATGAGCAAAAATTAAGCGATGCTCTGCATAAGCTGGAAGATGAAGATCCCTGTTTCCATGTTGAGCACAACGTCAGTCTCAATGAGACGGTCATGCGTGGCCTTGGCGAGCTGCATCTCGATGTACTGCTGCAACAGATCAAGAAAAAATACAGTGTTGAAGTCGATACCCATCCACCCAGCATCGCCTACCGGGAGACCATAACCCGCAAAGCGGAGGGTCACTATCGACATAAGAAACAGACCGGTGGCGCAGGACAGTTCGGTGAAGTATTTCTGCGTATCGAGCCACTGGAACGGGGTTCAGGGTTTGAATATGTCAATGCGGTGGTTGGCGGTGCGATTCCCGGTCAGTTTATCCCGGCCGTTGAGAAAGGGGTCAGAAGCGCCATGGAAGAAGGTGCGATAAGCGGCTTCACCATGCAGGACATCAGAGTTACGGTTTACGACGGCAAATTTCACTCTGTCGACTCTAAGGAGATCGCCTTTGTCACAGCGGGTAAAAAGGCCTTTCTTGAAGCCGTCGATAACGCCGGACCAGTGATCCTTGAGCCCATTGTCAATATTTCCATCACCACCTCCGACAGCTTCATGGGCGATCTGACTGGTGACCTGGCTGGACGTAGAGGCCAGATCAGCGGCACGGAGACAGGGCGCAACAACACGCTAGTCATCAAAGGTCAGGCGCCGCTGGCGGAACTTGAAGGCTACTCCACCCAGCTGAAAGCGATAACCGGCGGTGAAGGCAGCTACACCATTGAGTTCAGCCATTACGAAGCGGTTCCCCCGAATATTCAAAAACAGTTAAGTAGCGCAAAACAGGCCTAAGCGCCTTTCAAGCGGGAACCAACAAAAGAGAAGCCGGTGTCATGCCCATACTTGGGCCTGCACCGGTATGAGCAAGATCGGAGTAATCTGACCCGGCTAAAGTATTGGCGAGTATTTGCGGCCAATATCACGCTCACCATCAACAATAGCCGAGTCTCTCCCCAGCTGTTTTGCTACGGCACAGGATGAATCGGTAGATCAGAGATTACAATCTGATTCTTGATTGCCACAAACACCTGATCGTTGATTACTGTCACGGCCCGCGCCGGAGATGGGGTATGGTAATTACCCACAAAAGTAGGTGCTTCCGGGTTTTCGATATTCAGCACCTGCAGATTTCCAGCTTGACCGGCAATCAGCAACAGTTTGTCTTCAATGTGAATATCCCCGATCGACCCTTGGGTATCGATTGTAATCACCACTGTTGGGCTGGAAGGGTCACTGATATCCACAACCGAGATAGTATTGTCTGTACGAGATATAAACCCATACTCCCCTTGCAACAGAATCTCTGTAGCCCCACTCACTGGCGGGATATAGAGTCCTGACAATTCACGCAGTTCATTATTGACAGTGACGCGATAGATATTCAAAACCTGATCAGAGCCAATCACGTAGACATGATCGTCCTTGATAGCCAGGTCATCTGGCTGATAGTCAACGACGAGTTGACTCATCAACAGCGGGTCGGATGGCTGGGAGAGATTCAATAAGGTCAGGCTGAACTCTGGATGACCGGTGTTCCCGGACGTGATCAGACGCCCGGAACCGACAACCGCCCGGTCTCCCGATGCATCTATGGCCGTGGCAAATTCAATTACCGATTGATCAAAAGTCGAATCCAGTGTCACCTGCATCGGATTAGCGATATCAAACAGCGTGACACCATTGAACACACTTGTCGCATAGAGGCGCTGATCGACAACTAGAGGATTTTGATAGAGTTCTGGAAAAACCTCTGTCGAAGTGACAACCCGCTCCTGTGGATTGGTCTGATCTAAGGTGATTATTTTACGGGACATGTCCTGACCAGCCAGAAGAAAAGCCAAGCCGGATCCATCCACAGCGATCTCCTGCACATCCGGCAGATCAATCCGGTCGACAATTGCCGGAGACTCAATCACCGTAGCGCCAGAGGTCTCAAAAATCTGCAGACCATAATCCTTCACGGCAGCAATCACATTGGAACCGGATACGGCAACGCTGGTTACAGGGCCATTAGTAATGAAACGGCCTGACTGCTGCGGATTTTCCGGGTTGGACAAATCAATCATCAGCACCCCGTCAGGGGTTGCCACATAACCGATACCATCCTGAATATGAAGCTGTTTTTCAGTCCAGGATTGATAATGTGTTGGAAAAGATCCGGTTACCACAATATTGTTGTCGTTACTCAGGTCGAGCAAGGTGATCAGGTCAGTCGCCTCACCGGATATCTCACTTCCGGTAATCGCATACCCTCGATTGCCCGATACCCTCAACTCTAAAACACTATTCAACGCTAATTGGCTGAGCCTGACAGGTGATGCCGGATCACTGATATCGATAACGCTGAGAGAACCGGACTCCAGGTAGGGGCCAACCTCTGTTCCAAGGTAGAGGCGATCACCAACCACTGCCATTGCAGAGCCGAAGGTATCGATCTCCAGGGTAGCGATCAAACCAGGTTGTTCTGGCACTGAAAGGTCTAAAATATCAAGCCGAAAATCGTGCGAGATGTTCTCGTAATCATTCGGATTATTCACCCTGTGTACGGCGGCAAATCCATAGTCACCAGACACATGGAACTTGTTCAGATCAAATCCCTGTGGGCTATAGAGGTCCTCGACCAGCAGCTGTGGATTGTCCCGGTCAGACACATCGTAGAGTGCAACACGATTATCGACGGAGGGATTGTCACCATTCTGAACGTAGAGCCGGTCGCCGACAAGCGTCATATCCGAGACAGCATGGGTGATATTAGCTACCTGCCCGATTGGACGCAGACTGTCCAGATTACTGATATCCACTAAGTTCAACCCCCAGCTGTCTACCATATAGAGGGTTTGACCACTGAGCAGCAGTCGCTCCGGCTGAAAAGCCGTAAAATCACTCACTGACGGGGCAGTGGCGTCAAAGAGTTTGATGGTATGCTGTGCAGTCGCCCGATTCTGATGGATCGCCTGTGTCACAAGCAGCAACTGATCAAGGCTTGGCTTGGTAGTTTCTCGGTTGAGTCTTGGATGCCACTGGGCAAGATCGAGATGATTGATGACCAGGTCACCGTTCAGGTCCTGATTCAACAAATTGTGTGCACTGCTGTCCAGTGACTGAATAAGTTGGTTTTTAGTCGCCCCGGCCGCCAGAAGGTAGCGTACATTCTGATAGGCCGCTTCGGTGAGAACCGTTGCGTTGGCATCGCCCGAGAGCAATTGATCGCCGCTCAAAAGGGTGTGGAATCGTCCATTGACCTGGGTTGGCGTCTGATCTATTTCACCGTCATCATCCGCATCGATATCGAGTCCGCCACTGATCAGTAGCAGATAGATTCCATCCTCATCGATACACTCTGACGGAATTTGAATTTTCCCAGCTAGATCAATCTCTTCTGAGTCTTTAGTCTCGGTTCGACACAACAGACCCGCGGCAAGGTCTGTCGCATTGTAGATCTGTACCTCTGCACCCACCACCGGACCCAAAAGAGCCTGACTCGTATAGCTTGGGTTGGAATTTTCATTGCCGGAGGTGTCATCTGCAGAGCTGTCTGAATCACTGCCGCAGCCAGTAATCAAAGCAAGCAGAAGTAGAATAAGGAATCGTGCTCTTACGTCCATATAATTCAGTTTCCTATACTGTCTCAATCCATTTAATTCTGATCGCCAGCCCTGATGAAAGGGCCCAATTGGCGCCAACAAAAATCAAACACCAATTATTTAGGCTCGTATTTATAGCATAATGAGGGAGAGAATGCAGTGAGCAAAATCGATATACGCTCAATTCATCCTAGCGCCAAGCTATCTGATTTATATAGAGTCAAACAAACAGTTCGAGGCCACGTCCTGGACCAATGAAACTTTGGCTAGGTAGCTTGGGTATCATGCAGGTCATCGTCTGTGGACAACCGTCAGAACCGATAAAATCCGGCTCACCTTTTGCCTGATTGAGTAAGCCAGAGTCTCAGCCCTGAGATGACAGATAAGATTACTGAACCATTTTGCATGAGTGAACACTAAGTAATCGATCTTTGGTAAACCCAAGATACCTAACCCGGTATATTCGATCGCACAGAGGTGGGATAAACAAAGCCACTAATTTAATAATATAAACAAAGTAACGAATACCTACTAATAGGTAGATCCAGTAATTCCTTTTAGGTAATCGTTACTATTTCGTACTAGGCAATAAGAATTTTCGTGCTGAAAACAGGCTGATAAATTTAGGCTTTTCCCAGTACAAAGCAACATTATTTTTATCGGTAAGATTCATCACAATAGCCGCTATTTGCATTGCCTTTCACAGCATTTAGAGCAACTTCTATAAATCCTGAAAAAACTCCACTCGTCCAACGCAGATACATTTGATTTAAATCAAGGCACCACCCTATACGAACCGTTTTTATAGTCTACAGTAAGCAATAAAAAGAAAAGGGTTTTACTGGCCTCAATGTAGTGAAACCATGCAGTCCCCATACAACAAAAAATTTGGGGTTGGGAGGAAGTCGTATCCATCCTTGTCTTCATACAGGCTTGCCATTTTTTTTAAAAAATGAGGGGTTCCATATTCGATTACCTATCGTCTTTAATGCTGTTTGATTATTGACGCGGCCGTCTATTGGAGCGCTTAAACTGTTCGTTCAACCCATCATAGGAGGGGAGCTATGAAACGCTTCGGTAATGGTCGGTTCACCGCGGTACTGGGGAGTGTTGCTGCGGGACTAGCTCTGATGCTGCAAGTCACAACAGCAGATGCCGCAAGACCGTCTGGTGAAATTGGTAAAGATTGGGGCAACCCAAAAGGACATGAGTGCGTGGAGTGTCACTGGCAGGAAGATCCAGGACTGACCATGGAGTGGAACAACAGTCAACACGGTCAAAGTGGTGTCAACTGCCTTGACTGTCATGAAGCCAAAGCTGATGACGTTGACGGCTTTGAACATGAAGGCCAACGTATTTCGATTATTGTAACCCCTAAAGACTGCTCGAAATGCCACTCGGTAGAGTTTGAAGAGATGGATGGTTCCCATCACTCTAAAGGCGGTCAAATCCTCGCATCCCTAGATAACCTCCTTGGTGAAGTAGTCGGCGGCCCTGCAGCAGTCAATGCAGGTTGCCGCCAGTGCCACGGCTCCAAGATCGAAATCGATAAAGATGGCAGGCCTCTGCCGACCACATGGCCCAACACGGGTATAGGTCGAATCAACCCTGATGGTTCTGCCGGATCCTGTACTGCCTGTCACGGCCGTCACCGTTTCTCAAAAGCCCAGGCCCGTACACCGGATACCTGCGGTAAGTGTCATGTCGGTCCTGATCATCCACAGATCGAGGTCTACAACGAGTCCAAACACGGCATCATCTATCGGGCGAAAGTCGATGAAATGAACATGGAGTCCGACAAGTGGGTCGCCGGTGTTGACTACTCGGCAGCTCCCACCTGCGCCACCTGCCACATGAGTGCCGGCGGCAAAGAGGGCAAGACCCATAACGTTGGTGATCGTATCTCCTGGACCCTGCGTCCGCCAATCTCTCAGAAGATCAACCTGGTTCGTCTGGAGAACGGTGATGAGTTCGACGTCAAAGAGGGTAAGAAAATCCCCAAGGTCGGCGACAAGGCCAAGGGTTCTACCGTGGTCGAGGTCGTGACCTGGAAGGAACGCCGCAAGAAGATGCAGGAAGTCTGTAAGGCCTGTCATAGTGACAGCGTCATCAGTGGCCACTATAACCAGTTCGACAACGTGGTGGAGCTCTACAACGAGAAGTTCGCCAAGCCTATCGCCGCTGTGATGGGTGAGTTGAAAAAGAACGGCTATATCACCAAGGCCCCGTTTGACGACAAGATCGAGTGGACCTGGTGGGAGATCTGGCATCACGAAGGCCGCCGCGCTCGTCACGGTGCGTCCATGAGTGGTCCTGACTATACCTGGTGGCACGGTATCTATGACGTAGCCAAGCACACCTACATGAAGTGGATACCTGAGCTGAAGGATGTGGCTATGAAGAAGGACGGCAACACCAAGTTTGCCGACGCCATGCTCGACAAGTACTTCCGTCCGATCGAGGGCCATACCTGGTACTTTGAAGGTATGAGCAAGGAGTCCATCGAAAAGGTACGTAAAGGCTTCGAAGAGCGCTACGGAAAAGGCGCACTGAAATAGCACTCCTCTCCCCCCCTTCAGGACACCCTGAAGGGGGGCATCTCATTTCAACTACCGCTACCGTATTTTCCCAATGAGGTATTCAATGCTGCGATACTCAAGATACCTGGTTGTTGCTTTACTCGGTTGCAGCCTATCCTTCTCAATCACGGCCAACAGCGAACAACAGACCCTGATCGAACAAGCCTTTCAACAAACAGAAGCCGGTGACCTGAAAGCCGCACAATCACTTCTGGAAGAGGCGATCAAGGAAGCACCCTCCTCTTCTCTGGCCTATACTCGACTTGGTGGAGTACAACTGTTACAGCAGTCTTACTCCTCAGGCATCGAGAACTTTCAACAGGCGATTATGCTGGATCAATCCAATTCAGAAGCCTTCATAGGCCTGGCTGTCGCCTATCTGCACCTTGGAAGATATCAGCTGGCAAGAGAGGCCTTGAAACAGGCACAACAGCTGGATCCATCCAAAAAACAAGAAATTGACAAAGTTGTTACGTGGCTGAATCAACGCTCATCCAAAAACTCGATGCACTGATTCAGATTTCACCAGAGGAGATTTTCATGAAAAACAGAAAAGCACGGCTACTCGCATTGACAGCCGCGGTGATTTTCTCAGGCAGCCTGACTGCTGAAGGTGTTCGCTCACCCAGCATGCTTGCCAATACTTGCGCCGGTTGCCATGGCACCCTGGGCGCCAGCGCCGGTGACTTAATGCCGATTATCGGCGGTATGGAAAAAGAGTTCCTACAAATGATTTTGCTGGAATATAAAACCGGCGAACGGGACTCCACCATCATGGGGCGGATCGCCAAGGGCTACAGCGACGCGGAACTGAAAGCAATCGCCTCTTTCATGGCGGATCAGGAGTGGGTCTCCAGCCCGGTTAAAACCGATTCCAAAATGGTGGCGATCGGTAAAAAGATACATGACAAGCAGTGTAAAACCTGCCATGAAGACAATGGCAGAGTGCAAGAGGATGATGCCCCCCGACTGGCCGGACAGTGGCCGGAATATACCATGCACTACCTGGAATGGTGTCATAGCAAAGGGAGACGTTGTCAGCCCCGAAAAATGGGCAGCCGCGTCATGAAACTCTCTAACGAAGAGTTAAAGGCCATGGCGGAATTTTATGCCAGTGAAAAGTAATTTGGGGGAGAATAATTAATGGCTATGTTCACGCGACGTAAATTTGTTAAAGCGGCTGGCGCCTGTACCGCATTAGGTGCATTGGCTTCAATCAATGCCTGTACGGCTAACACACGCAAACGAGCCTCTGGCGGTGGTAAAGGCCGAGTAATTGTGATCGGCGGAGGTTATGGTGGTGCCATTGCGGCAAAATATATCAAGCTGGCTGATGCGGATATCGATGTCACCTTGATTGAAAAAGATAAAAAATATGTCTCATGCCCACTGAGTAATGAAGTGCTGGGCGGTGACAGAACCATCGACAGTCTCACTTTTGGTTATGACACGCTGAGTGATAAAAGAGGCATCAATGTCGTTCAGGATGAGATAGTGGCAATCGATCCTGATAAACATACAGTTAAAGGTAAAAGCGGCAAACAGTATGACTACGACAAACTGGTAGTCTCCCCTGGCGTCGATTTCCGTTACGAAAAAATCGATGGCTACAGCGCCCAGGTTGCAGAGAAGATCCCCCACGCCTGGAAGGCAGGGCCACAAACAGTAACTCTGAGAAAGCAGCTTGAAGCTATGAAGGATGGCGGCGTTTGTTACATTGCTGCGCCACCCAATCCTTTCCGTTGTCCTCCTGGGCCTTATGAGCGTGCGGCACAAATCGCACACTATTTTAAAATGCACAAGCCCAAATCGAAGGTCATTATCCTTGACGCCAAGGATAAGTTTTCCAAGCAGGGCCTCTTTATGCAGGGTTATAAGAAGTTCTACGGCGATATGGTGGAGTGGGTCTCCGGTGCCGGCGGCGGTATCATCGAGGCGATCGATCCAAATAGCCGTACCCTGGTCGGTGAAGTGGAAGAGTATAAAGGGGATGTTGTCAATCTGATACCGGCGCAAAAAGCGGGTAAGATTGCGCAGGTCGCGGGACTGGCCGACGATTCGGGCTGGTGTCCGGTAAATCAGAAGACCTTCGAATCCAAACTGCACAAAGACATTCATGTCATCGGTGATGCCTGTATTGCCGGTAAAATGCCCAAATCGGGGTATGCCGCCAACTCACAGGGTAAGGTCTGTGCCGCTGCAATCGTGGCGACACTGAACGGCCAGGAACCTGGTGAACCCTCCTACGTCAACACCTGTTACAGCATTATCTCACCAGAATGGGGTATCTCTGTGGCAGCGGTCTATCAGCTTGTGGATGGCAAGATCGTTGGTGTGAAAGGCGCCGGAGGCCTCTCGCCGATGAATGCCAGTGCCGCAACCCGGGCCATAGAGGCCAAATTTGCCCGCAGCTGGTTCAAGAATGTTGCTGCTGACATGTTCACCTGACCACTCACGGGGAACCTCTGATTGTAAAGAGGTTCCCTGTCCATCTGGCGAACCGATCCGGGTCGCTTATATCTCGCCTTTTAAGTAGCTCTGCCGAAGCGGTTCCGGGAACTTCTCAATCGAATATCTCAACATCGTCCTCGGCATTGCCTGGTAGTATGGATCCAGAAACTGTTGCGCCCGGTTTCGATCACGATTGCCCACTTCCCTGATCATCCAACCAACGGCTTTGTGGATTATATCCTGCTGGTCCAGCAGTAACAGTTCGGCGATAGCCAGCGCATCGTCATACTGCTGATTTTTTATAAACTGGTAGGTGGCGATCATCGCAATCCGTCTCTCCCAGAGAGAATCCGACCTTGCCAGTTGGTAGAGTATTGCCCGCTCCCGGGTCAAAAGATAGGCACCGACTATCTGATAGGCAGAACTGTCCACCAAATCCCAGTTGTTGATGTAACGGGTATTATCAAGGTAGTACCTAAAGATACGTTCACGCAGCTTCTCATCGCCTGACTCAAACTTTCTGACCAGAATCAACAAAGCGCATAAACGCTCTTCATGGTAGGCGGACTTCAGGCAACGCAGGACCTGTGTCAGGGACATCTGCTGAAAATCCCTGGCCTGCCGCCGCAGTATGGGTACACGGATTCCCAGGAACCGATCCCCCTCTCCATACTCACCCTTGCCGGTTTTGAAAAACCGTTGTGACTTGGCAGCGATCTCCGGACTGGCCAGGCTCTCCAGTTTCTGCGTTAGTTGTTCAGCCTTCACTTGGCTTGCTTTGGATTCGACTCTACGCCTCGTGCCCCATCCATGATATTACCAGTTAAATCCACACCTTCGAATTTTGCTTCACGTAGATTTGCCTTGCGAAAATTGCATCGGTGCAAAACTGCCCGACTGAAATCTGCACCATATAGATTGGCAGAGCCAAAATCGGTAAATTCAAGTTTTGCCTGGTGAAACAGGGCTCCCTTCAGATTGGCGCCATTCATGTTGGCTCTCACAATACTGGCCTCAGAAAAATCGGCATCGATCAGGTTGCCACTGACCACAACCCCATCCAGTTGAGCACCCTGGAACTGCGCTCCTTTAAGGTTTACACCGTGCATCTGTGATCTTCTTAAGGTGGCCTGGCGCAGGTCGGCACCGCCCATACGAGCCTTTTTCAACTCTGTTTCGATTAACAGACTGGATACCAGAAGGGTATTGGACAGATTGGCTTTGAGCAGCCTGGCTTGCGAGAAATCGATATGGCTCAGGTCCAGTCCGGCAAGGTTGCTGTTGCGCAGGTTTGTCTGTTTGAAACTGGCCTGGCTCAGAGAACTGATCTGACTCAGGTCGACCCCTCGAAAGTCAGCACCATCCAGTGTGGTATTAGACAGATCGGTCGCCACCAGGCGACTCTCCGTAAAGATGGATGATTTAAGATTCGCACCAGTCAGATTGGCCCCGGAGAGGTTGGCACCGATAAAATTCGCCTCCTCCAGGTCACTGTTCTGCAGATTGGCGCCCGTCAAATCGGCCCGGCTGAACCGCCCCCGTTTGATCACCACACCCTGTAGATTGGCCCCGGAAAGGTCTGTTCTTGCAAAGCTTGTCCCATGCAGGCTGGCCCCTTGAAGATTGGCGTCACTGAGGTCACTGCCGTAGAGAATCGCATTATCCAGAATCGCCCCACTCAGATCCGAGCCAGACAGAGAACTCATCCTCAGGTCTGCACCGGAAAGATCACATTGTCGGCATTCACCGCTGGTTAGCAGTTGTTTAACTGCCAACTCATTAGCGGCAAGTGGTGTCGACAAACCAAAGATGAGAAGAAACAGACAATAAATAATATTTCTCACAGAAATCCGCCCTGAGTGCTTTCGATGAATGAAATGATTTAATGGTTTTGTAACCTATTTTAAGCTGGTTTAAACAATTTGCACATGCCGCAGACGGATCTCAAATCGACTTACACTGCCACTGAAAAAAGCATCCACTGATCGTGCGATTTCACCAATTCCAGTGGCCATTCTCTCCTATTGCACGCTGACCTGCGACAGCAGTTATGAGACAATGATCGGCTTTTATTTCAGCCTGTCTCAGATGAACACACGAACAGCAATAACCAACACCCCGCTCTCACCACAGCTGCCCGCCGCAGATGGGGAACGCTATCAGTGGGGTGGTCTGCATGGATGCAGCGGCTCCCTGGCGATTGCCAATGCGGCACAGAACTATCCGGGGATCATTCTGGTTGTAACACCGGATATGCAATCGGCTACCCGGCTCGAGTCCGAATTACGCTTCTTTCTAGGTGAAGGGGACATTCCTGTCATCAATTTTCCCGACTGGGAAACCCTGCCCTACGACCTCTTTTCCCCTCTGCCTGAGCTGATCTCACAACGCCTGCTTACCCTGCAGCGTCTACCCTTGATGCAGCAGGGTTTATTGGTCACGCCGGTATCGACCCTGATGCAACGGTTGGCTCCACAGCGCTTTCTGGATGCACACTGCCTGGTGATAAAAACCGGAGAAGTGCTCAACATCGAAACGACCCGGCGACGCTTGGAGAGCAGTGGCTATCAATGTGTCTCCCAGGTCTTTTCTCATGGGGAGTTTGCGGTACGAGGCTCGCTGCTCGACATCTACCCGATGGGCAGCCAGAAACCCTACCGCATCGACCTGTTCGACGATGAAATCGACTCCATCCGCACTTTCGATCCGGAGAACCAGCGCTCCTTGGAGAAGGTTGAGGCGATCGAGATGCTGCCGGCCCGGGAGTTTCCGCTTGATGACGAAGGTATTCAGCAGTTCAGACGTAACTACCGCATTCATTTTGAAGGCGATCTGCAACAGAGTCTGATCTATCAGGATGTTTCAGAAGGCAGGATTCCGAGTGGCCTGGAGTACTATCTGCCGCTGTTTTACGAACAAACAGCCACTTTGTTCGATTATCTGCCTGAAAATCACCTGCTGGTGCAGTGGGAGGATATCAGAGAACAGGCCAAAGGCTTTTTCGACGAAGTTTCCGACCGCTACGAGGAGCGCCGTCACGATATTACCCGCCCAATCCTGCCGCCGCAGCATCTCTATCTGCGGGATGACGAGCTGACCGCTGAACTAAAAAAAGGAGAGCTGATCAGCCTCAGTCACCATGAATTGCCACGTCGCTCAAAAGGCTATGCAGAACTGATCAATTACAATACCCAGTTACCGCCGCCGGTGGCCTTTCAGGCGCGCAGTAAAACCCCGGCCACGGCACTCAAACAGTTTCTCAAGGATAAGGCAAAACGCACCCTGTTCATCGCCGAGGGTGCGGGCCGACGTGAAATGCTGCTCGGCACCCTTCGGGATATGGGCATTCACGCCAAACCGGTAACGAGCTGGCAGAGTTTCCTGGAGAGCGATCTTGAGATCGGCCTCTGCGTGGCTCCTCTGGAACAGGGTCTCTGGCTGGAATCCGCTGGACTGACCATCATCACCGAAACCCAGCTTTATGGCGAACGGGTGCGCCAGGAGCGCAGACGCCGCAAGGTCAGCCAGGATCCGGACCAGATCGTACGCAACCTGACCGAGCTACATGTGGGTGCGCCGGTTGTCCACGAAGATCACGGTGTGGGTCGCTATCTGGGTTTACAGACCCTGGATGTGGGTGGTCAGACCACAGAGTTTCTGACCTTGGAATATGCCCGGGGAGACAAACTCTACGTACCCGTCGCCTCTCTGCACCTGATCAGCCGCTATGCCGGAGCTTCACCTGAGCATGCCCCACTGCATCGGCTTGGCGGAGACCAATGGGAGAAAACCAAGCGCAAAGCGGCCAAACAGATCCGCGATGTCGCCGCCGAGCTACTGGAGATATACGCCCGACGTGCCGCACGACAGGGGGTCGCCTTTCCTACCCCGGATGCAGAGTATCAAGCGTTTGCCGCCTCCTTTGAATTTGAAGAGACCCCGGATCAGCAACAGACCATTACAGCCGTTATCGATGATATGACCTCACCTCAACCGATGGACCGGGTTGTCTGTGGCGATGTCGGTTTTGGCAAGACCGAAGTGGCGATGCGCGCCGCATTTACCGCCACCCAAGGCAATAAGCAGGTCGCGGTGCTGGTACCCACCACCCTGCTGGCACAACAGCACTATCAGAATTTCGCGGATCGATTCGCCGACTGGCCGGTAAAGGTGGAGAGCCTCTCCAGATTTCGAACCGGTAAACAGCAACAAGGCGTACTGGACGGCCTGAAAAACGGCAAAGTCGACATTGTGGTCGGTACCCACAAGCTGCTCTCCGATGGCATCAACTTCAAGAACCTGGGACTGGTGATTGTCGATGAAGAGCATCGTTTCGGTGTACGCCACAAGGAGAAACTCAAAGCATTGCGCAGTGAGGTGGACCTGCTGACGCTGACCGCAACCCCCATACCCCGCACCCTGAATATGGCCATGTCAGGCATGCGTGACTTGTCGATCATTGCCACCCCACCGGCACTCAGACATCCGGTCAAGACCTTTGTCAGTCAATGGAGTGACAGTCTGATTATCGAGGCCTGCCAGCGTGAGTTGAAGCGTGGTGGGCAGATCTATTTTCTGCACAATGAAGTCAGCACCATTGAAAACATGGCAGAACGGCTGGAGAATCTGTTGCCCGGTGTACGCCTGCAGGTTGCCCATGGACAGATGCGGGAACGGCAGCTGGAAGGCATCATGCGGGATTTTTATCACCAGCGCTTCAATCTGCTGGTCTGTACCACCATTGTTGAGAGCGGTATCGATGTCCCGACCGCCAATACCATCGTCATCAACCGGGCAGACAAGCTGGGCCTGGCGCAACTCCACCAGATCCGTGGACGGGTTGGACGATCTCATCATCGGGCCTACGCCTATCTGATCACACCACCACCAGCAGGCTTAACGTCAGATGCTAAAAAACGCCTGGAAGCCATTGAATCGCTTGAAGATCTAGGAGCTGGATTCACTCTCGCCACCCACGACCTGGAGATCCGGGGCGCCGGAGAACTGCTGGGTGATGAACAGAGTGGACAGATCCAGGAAATCGGCTTTGCACTCTATACAGAACTTCTGGAACGGGCAGTCGAGGCACTCAAGTCCGGTCGCCAGCCTGAGCTGGACCGCCCGCTGGACCATGGCACCGAGATCGAACTCAATATCCCTGCCCTGCTGCCGGAAGACTATCTACCGGATGTTCACAGCCGACTGGTACTCTACAAACGGATTGCCAGCGCCAAAGACAATACGGAGCTGCGGGAACTGCAGGTCGAGATGATCGACCGGTTCGGCCTGCTGCCCGATGCGGCAAAAAATCTGTTTTCCATCACAGAATTGAAACTCCGTGCCCACCCCCTGGGGATACGCAAGATCGAAGCTGGTCCTAAAGGGGCGAGACTGCTGTTCGATGAACAACCGAAATTCGATCCTGGTACACTGATCAGACTGATTCAGCAGAAGCCGAATACCTATCGTCTCGAAGGCAACGATAAGCTAAGGTATGACGCTCAGCTGGACAATCCGCTCAACCGGGTTGATAAGATCCACCAGTTACTGGACAGACTGATAGACTAAAAGGGCCTGTTAAGCTCGAATCTCAGAAGGTATGAAACTCTATGCTCCGCAAGATGATCGTTAAACAGGAAACAGTGATCTTTCTGATCCTCAGTCTGCTGCTCATCGCACCGATGGGGCTCTATGCCGAATCCCATGAGGAACAGCAGTCAGCACCCTGGTATCAATTTGAGGTCCTGGTATTCCGACGCATCGCCCCCGGTGCCGGATCCACTGAAGGTTGGGCGCTTGATCCGGGTGTTCCGGAACAACAGGAGAGTGTACAACTTACCCGCGGCACTTTGACTGAGGATGGTAAACCGATCGCCTATCGAGCCTTGCCGGCTGAAGAGAAGAGTCTCACCGAAGCCTGGGGCGCAATGCGCAGATCCCGGGATTATCGCCCCCTCTATCACATCGCCTGGCGTCAGCCGGTTGCACACCCGGATCAGGCCGTTCCAATCTATATCAACTTGGCATCAAAAAGGAAATCCGCCTTCGAAGAGCCCTTACCGATTCTGGAGGGGAATATAAAGTTCGGCATCAAACGTTATCTTCATCTGGAGACGGATATTCTGTTGAGAGTGGAGGAGGATCAAACCACCAATGAAGCGGAATACGATCCAGGTCCACAAAATTACCGCATGCAGGAGAAGCGACGCATGCGTAGCGGTAAGCTGCACTATCTGGATCACCCGGTATTGGGGATTCTGGCCATTGCCAACCGTTACGAGATACCTGCCCCACCGGAAGAGCCCGAACCGGAACCGATCGAGACCACACCAGCCCCTGCCACGGAATCACAGCAGTCTGAACCGGCAGTGCCGAACACGCAATAGGCTGGCGGCTGAGATCGGCTCTATCGATTGGAGATCGGCTCTATCGATTGGAGATCGGCTCTATCGATTGGAGATCGGTTGCCGAAGCTTGTCGATGAAGCGCTCAATCCTTCATGGCTGAGTGAGCTAGACTGACGATCGGCATTGAGGTTCAACGCGCTTTTTCAGACTCGATCTGTCTTAACATCTGTTCGGCGATTTGCTCTGCGAGCCTGCTGGCCGCCTGACTGGCGGCAGCCACACCAGCCTCAATACCTGTCCCCTGGATCGGTTCCTGCAAGCGGCTTTGTCGCATCAACACAATCCGGCGGCGATCGGTTTCAACCAGGGTCCATAGCCCCTGCAACTCGATTCTGCCCTCGACCCTTTCAAAACGCTGAATAGCCAGTTTCAACTCGTAGTCCGGTTTCAAACCCAGTGGCCAGGGATAGGCAATAACCTGCATGGCCCTCAACTGCTGCTGTATCCGGTCCCTGACCAGCGCAAGCAGATTCTCCTGCAGTGAACCCGCCCACTGGTCAAACTCGTAGAGTTCAAGACGATGGCTGGAGGTGCGCTCAATCATTTGCGGGCGATCCAGATATCCGGCCAGCTCCACAGCATCGATCCCAATCACAACCCCTCCTGGCCTCGGTGTCAGATCAACCGAATCAAGATTGTCGATACCTGCATCCAAGCGATAAAAGCGGGTTGGCTGTGAAGGTGAGGCACAACCGATACAGAGGGTGATCAAAAGAAAAACCACAAACCATGACGTGAGTGAATCCGTTTTCATCTGTTTATTGTTTCCCCCGTAGCAAGGCCTCGGGATGGCGTTCGAGATACTCTGACATGATGCGTATCGCTCGTGCTGCGCTACCCAGTTCACGCAGTGTCATGGTGAGTTGACTCACCAATTCCGAATCCTCATTGAGTAACCGATCGGTTGTATTCACCGTATCGCCAACCTCGCGAAAGGCCTGATCGCCACTGGCCAGGGTTTTGTCCCAGCGGGAAAATGCCGAGGTCAGGTTTTCATCCGTTGCGGAAATCAACGCCCGAGTCTGTTTCGCCGTACCGGCTACCTCGGCGATCATAGCTCTCGCTTCAACCAAGGTCGCATTACCGTTCGCCAGCAGCTCCGGGGCCTCGTTGGCAAGTAACAGACTGATCTGATCGAGTCTTTTGGCAATCTGAAGCAGCGAGGTTGTCAGACGCTTCAACTCCCCATCCGCCATCATTTCATCGATGCTGTCGAGGATCTCTGAAAGCCGCTGGGTAATCCGCTCAACCGGAATCTGCTCAATGGCTGTGGCCAGTTTCTCCATACTCGACTGCACCGTCGGAATTTCCGGATAGCGGTTATCGTCCGCCACCAAGCGGATCGGCGTTTCCGGCATAAAATCCAGCTCAATCTCCAGTTTACCGGTCACCAGGCTTTGCAGATTGAGCCTGGCTCTGAGACCCTGTGCGATCAACTCGTCGAGTTCCAGTTTGCCGCCACTCTCTGTGACCACCCCATCCACTTCCACATGACCGTCCCGGATGCCGATCACCACCGGAATCCTGAACTCTTTCGATGCCTGAACATAGGTGATCGACATCGACTCGACCTGCCCCACTTTCACCCCGCGAAAATTGACCGGTGAGCCTACCTGCAGACCTTTCACATCCCCTTCGAAGAACAGAATGAACTGGGTCGGTTTGTTGGCCAGGGTACCGTTCGAAAAGAGCAACACCGAGGTGAGCCCCAGCACCAGGCTGGCCAGCACGAAGCCGCCGATAAGGGTTGGACTAATCCTTGATTGCATGATTCGGATCTACCTCTGAATCACCCCGGGTAAGAAATTCGCGAACCCTTGGGTCATCTGTTGTCGCCAGTAATTCGTTTGGATTGCCACTTGCGATCATACGCTTGCACACCGGATCCAGAAACACCGAGTCGTCTCCGATGGCAAAGATGCTGGCCAGTTCATGGGTCACCACCACGATGGTCGTATCCAGGCTATCACTCAATTCCAGGATCAGCTCATCGAGCCGTCGAGCACTGACCGGATCGAGACCCGCCGAAGGCTCGTCAAAGAACAGCAGTTCAGGATCGAGTGACATGGCCCGAGCCAAGCCGGCCCGTTTCTGCATGCCACCGCTGATCTCAGACGGATAATAGGCTTCGAACCCTTTCAAACCCACCAAAGAGAGCTTGAAGGAGACCAGATCACCAATCTCTTCTGCCGAAAGGGATGTATAGGTCTGCAGTGGCAGAGCCACATTCTCCGCCAATGTCATGTGGGTCCACAACGCACCGGACTGGTAGAGCACCCCCATCCGCCGAAGGATCTGATGTCGCTCATGACCATCCAGATCCCAGATCGATTTCCCCTGAAAGCGGATCTTTCCCCGTGCCGGTTTCTGCAATCCGATCAGATGTCTCAGCAGGGTGCTTTTACCGCATCCACTGCCCCCCATGATGATAAAAACATCACCAGCACGAATCGTGAAATTGAGCTCCTGCTGGATCACGAAGTCCCCATAGGCCATGGTCAGATCCGACACCTGGATCAGTGGCTTTCGCGTTGAAGGTTGCTCTGTGTCCGTTGCCAGTCCCATTAGAAATCCAGCAGGTTAAAAAGAATGGTGGTAATCGCGTCCCATACCACAATTAACAATATGGCCGTCACCATGGCCGACGTCGTCGCCTTTCCCACCGCGGCGGAATCCCGACCACTCTGGAGCCCTCTCAGACAGCCGGACATGGCAATGACAACGGCAAACAAGATGCTCTTGATCAAACCGACCGCCAGATCTTCCCAACCCACCGATTCTCTGCTCTGAACCAAGTACTCCAGCAGTGAGAGATCCAGCACCAGCACACCCACCAGCAGTCCACCGAGAATACCGAGCAAGTCGGCCCACAAGGTTAGCAAAGGCAGCATGATCACCAGTGCGATCATCCGAGGCAGCACCAGAAAATCGATAATCGAGATGCCGAAGGTCTTCAATGCATCGATTTCGTGATTCACTTGCATACTACCCAATTGGGCGGCATAAGCAGAACCGGTTCGACCGGCCATGATGATGGCCGTCATCATCGCGCCCATCTCCCGTAACGAACCCAAAGCAACCAGGTTGGCCACATAGATCTCCGCACCGAACATCTGCAACTGAATGGCACCGACAAAGGCGAGCACCGCACCTACCAGGATGGCGATCAGGCTGACAATGGGTAGGGCCTCAGGGCCTGCCGCCTGCAGCAGGCTGAAAAAATCATCGCGGCGAAACCTCGCCCTACCCCGGAGCAAACGCCATAGGGAGAGCACCAGTTCGCCGGCAAATTCGGTGAAGCGCAGACACTCCTGCCAGGCTGCGATGGCTGCTTCACCGGTACGATACAAAAAGGAGAAACGTCGATCTGACCTGCGCGCCCCCTGTCGCTCAGCGACAGCCGATCCCAGATCGAGGAGCCGCCGGATTCCCACCGGCAGATCATCCACATCAAGTCGATACTCACGATCTGCGCAGTATTCACTTACTTTTTGCAAGACATTCAGCAATCTGCTATCCCAAAATCCGAGATCAACTGTTACCAGACGAATCTCTTTCAGGCGAGGCTGAGCTTGCAATTGTTGCTGCAGATGCTGCCAGGGGCATACTTCGGCGTGGAGCGTCCAATCCCCCACAAAGGCTAATTCGGCGGTAGCTGGATCAGGGTAGGTAATCTTCAGCGAATGATGGTGCACAGATCAATGTCCATTCACGACTGATAGCGTCACAAACTTATCAATACCATATCCTGGGATTGCTGGGTAGCCCGCTCGCTCCTCTATCAAGATATTTCACACTATGTCGATCTTTACTCTACACACTGATCAAGCTTGCCCTATCAAGCGGGATTCCATCACAGGGGGGTGTAGGATCAGTGTCAACAGACCCAGCTGTGATATAAAGTACAAATCCATGCTAAGAGAATCGGAAGAGCACCATGCCCAATGACTTCGGCACCCATGAAAATCACGGCAAAGCCTTGATTGTCGAGGATGAAATAACCAATAGACTGATTCTGAAAAAACTCCTGCAGAAGCATGGTTATGAGGTCATCGAAGCGGAAAACGGCCGCCAGGCGGTGGTCCTGTTCGAACAGCAGCAACCGGACATTGTTTTCATGGATGTGATGATGCCGGAGATGGATGGTTATGAGGCTACCGCACAAATCAAACAGCGAGCGGGTGACTCGTTTGTACCGATTATCTTTCTCACCGCCATGTCGGACGAAAAGGCACTGGCCCGCTGCGTCGAGGTCGGTGGCGATGATTTTCTCTCCAAGCCATACAGTTTTACCGTACTTTCCGCAAAAGTGAAGGCCATGGAGCGGATTCGGATCCTCCAACAAGATACCCGTATGCTCTACAGCCGGATGCAAAGGGATCAAGAGATTGCCGAACAGGTATTCAGCGGTGCTGTGGTTGCCGATAACGTCGCGCTTGAGCATATCCATAGCCTGTTGCAACCTGCCAGCCTGTTTAGTGGCGATCTGATGTTGACCGCCTTCGCACCATCCCATGATCTCTATGTTTTGCTTGGGGATTTCACTGGGCATGGATTGGCATCCGCACTGGGTGCCCTGCCGACTTCAGAGGCATTTCGCACGATGACAGCTAAGGGGTTTGGGCCTCACCAGATTCTGCAAGCCATCAACCACAAACTATACAGCCTACTGCCAACAGGCATGTTCATGGCTGCACAATTCGTCAAGATCGATCATCAACTCGACCATGTCAAACTGATCAATTGCGGTATGCCGGACTGCTATCTGATCGACAAGGATGAGCGAACGATCAAACAGAAGATCAACTCCCAATCTCTGCCGCTGGGTATAGCGCCGGAGATCGACTTAAAGGACGATTTCAACTTATTGCGAGTCAACGAGGGTGACCGGATCCTATTGGCAACTGACGGCGTAACTGAAGCCCGTAATCCTAAAGGCGAGTTGTTCGGACAGAAAAGATATACCGATGCCATCAAACAAAGTATCGATCGTGACTATATCCTCGATAAGCTAAGAGGCGATCTACAGGAATTCTGCAGCGACGCCCCTCAGGATGATGATATCAGTGTTGTTGAAATCCCTCTGATTCGACAGATGTTCCCAGCTGTGGGTTCGTCTGCCGCTCCCCATAAAAAAGTTGAACAAGAGCTTCCAGAAACGATTTTGAAAGAACATCCGGACTGTATTGAATTCCAGTTCACACTCTATGGCGCTCAACTGCGCCAAGCCGACCCGATCCCCATCCTCATCAATTCTATTCAGGAAACCACAGGACTACACGACCATAGACGCCCGCTCTTCACCATACTGACAGAACTTTATGTCAATGCCCTCGACCATGGCGTTCTCGATCTGGACTCGAGTTTGAAGCAGGGAGAGAACGGATTTACCGACTACTTCCAGCAGCGCGAACAGCGGTTAAACAACCTCTCTCAAGGTTGTGTCCGATTAAATCTCAGAATCTACAGCCGGGATAATGGGGGTTACATCATTATTACGATTGAAGACAGCGGTAAGGGCTTTGACTACGGCAACCATAAAAAGGAAGCCAGTAATGATCAGCTCTACAGCGGACGTGGCTTGCTCTTGGTTGAATCCCTGTGTAAACAGCTACACTTCTTCGAACCGGGCAATAAAGCAGAAGCCATCTATGCCTGGGAACAGACAAAATAGCTTGGCAAACGCTATACTTGACACATTTACACGCTGACCATTCAGCCGAACTATTTCCGATACCGCGGGCCTTGCAACCGTCAGAACATCGTGCAATTGCCAAAAGGACTTCAAAGGATGGAACTCAAACTCCCCATCAAACAACAAAAAAGATCGAGTTACCATGAAAAGTGATCTATTCACTCCACTATTGGTGGCTGATCTGATAGCCTGACACCATGGCAAAAACCTTCATCATAGACAGCAACGATGAGACTCGTGCTCCATTCCTACGCGGTATCCTGACCCGTTCACTGACGGATGCCGGATTGGCGTTTGAAACCGCCTATGAACTCTCGTCTGAGATACGTCAACAGATCACAGGTAAAGATGAGATATCGACCGACGAGTTGCGCAAGTTGGTTTTGAAAAACTTAGAACAGCTTGAACAGCACGATGTCATTGAGAATTATGAGAGCCTGACCCCCAATACGCCTGAGATCCTGGTAACCGACCGCAAGGGAGTCGCACGCCCCTTTTCAACCATAGAGCACCGGCAATCATTGGAATCGTCGGGACTGGGCAGCGACAAAGCCTCACTGATCTCTCAATCCGTCTATCTGGATCTGCTTGAATCCTACCAGGAGGGTATCACGAGCAGCAGACTTGGCAGATTGACCCATGAAAAGCTCAAGCAACGCTATGGAAAGCGCGCCGCAAACAGCTACCTGGTCTGGATCGACTACAAACACTCCAAACGCCCACTGATCCTTCTGATAGGCGGCACCACAGGATGCGGCAAAAGTACCATTGCCACAGAAGTTGCTCATCGACTGAATATCATCCGCACCCAATCAACCGACATGTTGCGGGAAGTCATGCGCATGATGATTCCGCAACGACTGATGCCTGAACTACATACCTCATCCTTCAATGCCTGGCATAAAACTCTGGGACAGCATGAACATGAAGGAAGTCACGAAGAGCTGATGATTCATGGCTATCTTCACCAGTCGGAACTGGTTTCAGTACCTTGTGAAGCGGTAGTACAGAGAGCCCTGAAGGAGAGAGTCTCACTGATCCTGGAAGGGGTACATGTCACCCCGATCCTATACAATCGATTCAAGGATAACAGTGATGCGGTGATCGTACCGATCGTGCTGGCCGTGCTAAAACAGAATCAATTGAAACACCGGCTCAAAGACCGAGGCATCACCGCTCCCGAACGCAGTGAAGAGAGCAACTATCTATCCAATTTCGAATCGATCTGGATGCTGCAGAGTCACCTTCTATCCGAAGCGGACAACCACAGCGTCTCTATCATCGCCAACGACAATAAAGACCTGGCGACTGATCACGTCATGCGTTTGATAATTGAGGTGTTAGAGCAAAATTTTCATGCTAAAGTTGATGATGTATTTGGCACAGAATAATCAAACACACTCTGGCACTGAAGTTTGAGCATGCGCCTATTGCCGTCATCGGTTCCACTCATCTGAGGTTTACTCGACTTGATAACGACCCAGAAAGGTCTATTGATCATACTCGATGGTCTGGGTGACCGGGGTATTCCCTCATTTGGCGGCAAAACACCGCTGGAAGTCGCACAGACACCCAACATGGACAGTCTCGCCACGGCCGGACAATCCGGCCTTATCGATCCACTATTCCCCGGCATGCCGGTCGGCACCCATACCGGATTCTGTCCACTCTTCGGCTTATCTCAACAACAGGCGGTTGAGCTGGCACGTGGACCGGTTGAGGCCTCCGGGGTCGGCTTAAACAGCAGCGATCAGGCCCTCTACTTCCGCTGTAACTTTGCCACAATCGAGCGGCATGGCGATCGGTTTAAAATCCTCGACCGGCGAGCCGGCCGAATCAATCAAGGTACCGAAGTCCTGGCCTCCGATATTGGCCAAGTCGATTTGGGCGAAGGGATTACCGCCAGTCTCCATCCTGCCACACAGCATCGGGTCGTGCTTCAGCTGGAAGGTATCGGCCTGTCGAACGATATCAGCAACACAGATCCGGGCAATGACTACCGCAACAAAGGATTACTCACTTGCCAGGCCAACACCCCCGGTGATGCCGCCGCGGAACGAACCGCTCGCTGCATCAATCGCCTGATCGAGATTGTCTACGAGAAGCTGGATCAACATCCGGTGAATCAACGTCGCAGAAAGCACGGCCTGGCACCGGCAAACGGTATTATCTGCCGCAGCCCCGGCAAGCTGCCGAAAATAAAATCCTTACTGCGCCACCTGAAAATCGATGCCGGTGTGATCTCCGGTGAACGGACTGTACTCGGCTTTGGCAAACTGCTGGGATACCAGCTGTATGAGAATCCACGTTTCACAGGCACCCGGGATACCGACCTGCAGACCAAAGTGGAGACAGCCATCAGCGCGTTGAAAGAGAACGATCTGGTCTATCTCCACATCAAAGCAACTGACATTGCCTCACACGACATGGACCCCATCGGCAAATGTGAGATTCTGTCGAAAATCGATGATGCCATCGCCCCATTGATCAGTGATGAACTGGTCATCGGCATCACGGCTGACCACAGTACGGACAGCAATACGGGGCGCCATACAGGTGACCCGATTCCCAGCCTGATCTACAACCCCTGCGGTAGAATCGATCACTGCAAAAGCTTTTCAGAGTCCGCTTGTGCCACGGGTGGCCTTGGGCGGATTAACAGCCTCGGCTTCCTGATCACCTTCCTGGATCAGATGAATCGCCTGGAGAATTTCAGACCGAAAGACGGCGCTTACATTTTCTGAGACCAATTTCTGAGACAGGCATAGCAGCCGTCTTATCGAACTGTTCCACAATTTCGATTTCAAGGCATATACTTAATACCATCCATCTATCTAGATATATCCTCATCATGAACAATCCAGAACAGATCACAGACCAGTACGAAGCGATTGAGAACCAGGCGAACGACGACGCAAGTGAGATCGATCTCGATGACGCCAGTCTCTACTTAAACCGGGAACTGACCTGGCTTGAGTTTAACCACCGGGTATTGGCTGAGGCCTCCAGAGAGAAAAACCCCCTGCTTGAAAGGGTCAAGTTCCTCGCCATCGTCAGCAATAACCTGGACGAGTTTTTCATGAAACGTATCGGCGGCCTGAAGCAGCAAGTGGCGGCCGGTATCAGTGTTCCCAGCATCGACGGCAGGACCCCAATGCAACAGCTGGAGGAGTGTCACAAAGTCACCCGGGGGATGCAGCAGACCCAGGAGCAGGTCTATAACGAACTGCTCAAGGCTCTATCGGAGGAAGAGATACGCATTACTGAATATCAGTCCCTCGATGAGCAGCAGCAGGAGAAGTTGCGGGAGCACTTCCAGCAAAACATCTTTCCCATGCTGACCCCGCTGGCCATGGACCCGAGCCACCCTTTTCCGTTCATCTCCAATCTGACCCTAAATCTGCTGGTGACTCTCCGCTTTCCCGGTGGACACGATCTGCATATGGCGAGGGTTAAAGTCCCGGTCAGTCAGGATGTCTCATCAAGACTGATCAAGGTTGGTGAAGATTTTACCTATGTCACCCTGGATGACCTGATTGCCAATAATCTGGATATGCTGTTTCCAGGGATGGAGATCGAATCCTGCGATCTGTTTCGCGTTACCCGTAACGCCAATGTGGAGCTTGATCAGGAAGCGGCAAACGATCTGTTGGAATCGATCGAGAGCGAATTACGCGAACGCCACTTCGCACCGATCGTACGTCTGGAAATTTCCAACGGCATGAACGCAGTTCACCGCGGTATGTTGGCGGCCGAACTGGGACTCAATGAAGAGCAGGATGTCTATACCATCGAAGCTATGATGGCGCTTCGGGATCTGTTTGAGTTAACCAAACTCAATCTTCCGAAACTTCATGACGCACCCCACCACCCAGTCGATCATCCGCAGTTGGCTCATGACAGGCGCAACATCTTTCATATCCTGCGCGATCATCAAGGTCTGTTGTTGCAACACCCCTATGAATCGTTCAGTACCACAGTTGAACGATTCCTGCGTACAGCAGCTGAAGACCCAAAGGTGCTGGCGATCAAAATGACGCTCTACCGCACCTCGGCCGATGGCAATGTACTCGATTCACTGATCAAAGCGGCACGCAACGGCAAACAGGTTGCCGTACTGGTCGAACTCAAGGCCCGTTTTGATGAAGCGGCGAATATTCGTTGGGCACGACGGCTTGAGCAGGCTGGCATTCACGTCACTTATGGGGTTCTCGGACTGAAGACCCACAGCAAACTGATCATGGTAATCCGTAAAGACTACTCCCAGTTACGGCGTTACTACCATATCGGGACAGGTAACTATCATGCCGGTACCGCTCGTCTCTATACAGACCTGGGTTTGTTGGGCTGTGACGAAGAGATCGGTAAAGACCTCACCGAACAGTTCAACTACCTCACCGGATACTCACCACCCCCCAGTTATCGTAAGATTCTGGCGGCTCCCTATACCTTGAAACAGTCTCTGTTGAATAAGATAGAGCGGGAGATCCGAATCCACCGGGAGTCATCCACAGGTCATATCCAGCTGAAAATGAATGCACTGGAGGACCCGGACATCGTCAAATCACTCTACAAGGCCACACAGGCCGGGGTAAAAGTCGAGCTGATCGTGCGAGACACCTGCAGATTCCGCCCCGGTATCAAAGGACTGAGTGAGAGCGGCAGCGTGGTCAGTATCGTTGGACGCTTTCTGGAGCACGCACGGATCACCTACTTCCATAACGGTGGCGACGAAGAGTACTTCATCGGCTCGGCCGACCTGATGCAGCGTAACCTGATGCAACGGGTTGAAGTTCTGGTTCCGGTAGAAGCTCCGGCATTACGACAGGAGCTGCGCCTGATGCTGGATGTTCAACTGGGTGATAAACACAACGCCTGGGACATGCAGTCTGACGGTACCTATATCCGTCGCACACCGGCTGAAGACGATAAGTCACTCAACTGTCAGGAAACACTGATCGGGGTCGCGGAAAGGCGCCTGGAAGCCGCCAAAAAACATCGTGAAAAACGCATGCGTGAAAAGCTGATGAC
>JAKSBX010000268.1 GCA_022360905.1 Chromatiales bacterium | reverse complement strand
TGTTGCGCCTGGTTAACCGGGCCAGAGCCAGGCAACGGGATTGCGGTGGTGAAATCTATCGAGCTGCTCCACCATTGAGGTGGAGTTGCCGGTTACATGAAGCCGCCGTCGTTCATTCGCAGGATATGATCGATTATGACTTTTTTGATCATCAGGGTTCTGATGGTTCAACGGTGGGTATGCGGGTCACCAGGTTCGGCTATGAGTGGCGAGCTGTCGGTGAAAATATTGCGGCGGGCTACCCGGGCAACGACGCGGTTATGGATAATCTGTTATCAAGCCCCACCCATTGCGGGAATATCATGGACCCGAAGTTCCGCGAGTTCGGTTCTGCGGTGATCGCTACGGATCAGGCTCACTATGATAATTACTGGACTCAGGTGTTTGGCCGTCGCTGATTGAGAGTTAATGGTCAGAGTGGTGATCCGGGCTCTTGGTGGACTATTTATCGATACAGTGTTTTAGCATTGCCTGATTGTATGCCGCTGCATAATCATAAGCCCGCTGTAACAATTTCAGGTGAAGTTCGCCCCGTACCACGTCGGTGGATCCCTCGACATAACGGATGCCACAGATTGCCTTGGCCCGGCTGGTCAATTCGGCTGGCACACCCGGCAGATCGGTTGCCCGCCCCATCATTCCGAGCAATCTTTTATCCCGTTTGTCCAAGGCGGCCTGAACATCACGCTCGACATTCGCATCACCGAGCCAGGCTAAGGACTCCACACTTTTTCTCTCCTCCGGTTTGAGTTGGCTCAAATCCATATCCTGAGTGTTCTGGCAGGCTGCAAGGGTAAGCAGCAGCGTAAAAAAAATGGCTCGCCTATTCACTGGTTTTCCTGTTACTTGCGAAGAGTATGCTGCCGGTCAGCCAGACAAGCATACCACTCAAAGCGCCGTACAGATGTGATGCAACGACAACCGGCCCATTTGCCATGGATTCACTGCCCGGCAGTGGCCCCTGCCACTGCTCCCAGGCAATTTTCGCTATCACGGCAATCAACAGGCCCACAGAGAGCACAGGCTCCTGCTTCAGTCGGTTGAGCAGGCCCCAGATCAACAGTCCGTGAAGGGCGCCGGACAGGCCTCGGTACCAAACCAGTTGCGGGCTGAAAACCCAAAGCGCGGCTGAGGTGGTGAGGGTGATGAGCAGCAGCACGAGACCGCAGCGTCGCGAAGGGAGATCGCTGATAAGAAGCGCCCAGATCATCCACAGGCCGAGCAGGTTCATCGTTAGATGGCCCCAGCCAAGATGGACAAGGTGTGCCGTGATCAGGCGCCACCACTCGCCGTTAAAGATGTGGCTGCGGTGGTATTCAAACCAGCTCGATGCGCTCTCTGTGAAGAGGGAGAGCAGCAGACAGATCAGACTCACGACAAGCGGACAGAGGGTATGTATTACAGGAAAATTGAAAGAGGCTGATCTATGCAATGGTCAATCCGGCCTTCAACCCTGTTCACCGCAGACCGGACACCCCGGATCCTGTTTTAGCTTCAAGGTGCGCCACTCCATCTGCAGCGCATCCAGCAACAGTAACCGGCCTTCCAGCGCGTCACCCGCTCCAGTCAATACCTTGATCGCTTCAGTCGCCTGGATGCTGCCGATGATGCCGACCAGTGGCGCCAGAACCCCGTTTGCGGAACAGCTTTCATCCATCTCGCCCTCATCCGGGTAGAGACAGTGATAACAGGGGCTGTCGGGTTTGCCGTTGAACACACTCACCTGTCCCTCCATGCGGATTGCCGCCGCAGAAACCAGCGGGATCTGATACAGATGGCAGGCCTTGTTGATGGCGAAGCGGGTGGCAAAGTTATCCGTGCCGTCGAGCACCACATCCGCCTGTTTCACCAGCTCGTTCAACTGCTCCTGGTCCAGCTTTTCTGCTGTGGTCTCGACCTGGACCTCGGGATTGATGGCTTGCAGTGTCTGTTTGGCCGATTCAACCTTAAGCTGATCGATGCGATCTGTGGTGTGGATGATCTGGCGCTGTAGATTGGTCAGATCCACCCGGTCGAAATCGACCAGATGGAGAGTTCCCACGCCAGCTGCGGCAAGATACATGGCAGCGGGTGAACCCAGACCGCCCAGGCCGACGATCAGTGCCCGTGATTCGAGCAGCCGTTCCTGCCCCTCGATTTCGATGGAGGGCAACATGATCTGTCGACTGTAGCGCAGCAGTTGATCGTCATTCATAGAGTTTGGGCCTGAACAAGTGAATTGACCGTTGGTAGGTCATTGTGTGTTTTCAGAGGTATTTTCGCCAATGCTCCGGGCGTTGATCCCGCAGTTGATGATTCATCCGTTGGTAGCGGTCGGCAAAGATCATGCGGGTACATTTCGAGTCGCTTCGGTTGCATCCCATGTTGGCGCGTTCGGTGTCTTCCGTATAGTAGTAGAGGGCTCTTTTGAGGCGATAGAGCAGGCGGTTGTCGATGTGCAGTCCCATCGCTGTCAGGCCGGTCTCGATCTGCTCCAATGAGACCTCCATCAGCTCATACTGAATCTGCAGCAGGGTAGGGGAGACTGGGTTTGTCTGAATAATACCAGTCACATCCGCCAGCAGGCTTGCCGCTGTACCGGCCTGGTTGGGATCCGGGTGGAGTTCGACGAAGTGAATGTCCCGGTGTTTCACCAAGTCGTGTGGGGGATCACCCATAGCCTTCAATCCTAGCGAAAGCGATAAAATAATCAAGCGATTTAGAATCATCGGAAGGGTCCTGGACAGCCCCCTCTGAGGAGGCTGCCTGGATTGAGTATTGTTGTTCAATCCATTGATTTCAAACGCTTCTGCTGAAACAGCCTTCAGTCACTCTGGGTTGCCCGGCAAGATCCCTATGGCTCGCTATTCCGCTCATCCCTGCAGACTGCATCAGCTGGCGCACAGCGTTGGCCTGATTATATCCATGTTCGAGGATCAGCCAGCCGTTCTGTTTGAGCCTGGCCGGGGCCTGATCGATGATGGTTCGGATAGCGTCCAATCCATCATCCCCGGAGACCAGGGCGCTGCGGGGTTCATAGGGCAGGTCCCCCTGGCTCAGGTGAGGGTCGGCAGATTCAATATAGGGTGGGTTACTGAGGATCACATCGAAGCGCTCACCCTCGGGAAGGGCATCGCACCAGTCACCGGCATGGAAAGCCAGGTTCTGCAAGCCCAGCCGCCGGGCATTTTCAGTGGCAACGTCGAGAGCGGCCTGCTGCAGATCGGTGGCAACCACTCTGGCATCCGGGCGTTCGCTGCTCACTGCCAGAGCGATGGCGCCGCTGCCGGTACCCAGGTCGGCCACACTGGGATTTTGCCACTCCTGTAGACGATGGATTGCCTGCTCAACCAGCAGTTCGGTCTCGGCTCTCGGGATCAGAGTGTCGGGTGTAACCCGTAACGGCAGAGACCAGAACTCACGCTGCTGCAGAATGTAGGCGATGGGAGTGCCCTGCCGTCTCTGTTCGATCAGCTGTTGATACTGCAGCTGTTGGGCTTGAGTCAGCTGGGCCTCAGGCCAGGCGTAGAGATGGCTCTTTGGCTTCTCCAGTAGGTGACAGAGCAGCATGGCCGCTTCCAGATCCGGATTGTCGGCGGTATCGCTGAGGGATTGTTGCGCCGCCAGCAGGGCCTGTTTCAGGGTTGGCATCTAATGCCCGGTAGCTTCAGGCTTCGCCCATGGCGGCCAGCTCTTCAAGCTGATGTTCCCGCAGCAGGGGCTCCACCACTTGATCCAGCGTGCCGGTCATCACTTCATCGAGCTTGTAGAGGGTCAGGTTGATGCGATGGTCCGTGAGGCGGTTTTGCGGAAAGTTGTAGGTGCGGATGCGTTCCGATCGATCGCCGCTGCCGACCTGCAGTTTACGGGAGCTGGCCTGCTCTGTGGCGATCTTCTGTTGTGCTTGGGAGAGCAGCTTGGCCTGCAGCAGGGACATCGCCCTGGCCTTGTTTTTATGCTGTGAGCGCTCATCCTGACACTCAACCACGATGCCGGTGGGCAGGTGGGTGATACGTACCGCGGAATCGGTTTTGTTGACGTGCTGTCCACCGGCACCCGAGGCACGATAGGTGTCGATACGCAGATCGTTGTTGTTGATCTCCACATCATCCACCTCCTCAACCTCCGGCAATATGGCCACGGTACAGGCTGAGGTGTGGATGCGCCCCTGGGATTCGGTCTCGGGTATGCGTTGTACCCGGTGGGTGCCCGATTCGAATTTCAGACGGGAGTAGACCGCATTGCCGCTGATCCGGCAGACCACCTCTTTGTAGCCGCCATGCTCTCCCAGGCTTTCACTGATGGTTTCGGTCTGCCACTTCTGTGACTCCGCGTAGCGCAGATACATGCGATAGAGATCACTGGCGAACAGCGCTGCTTCGGCACCACCGGTACCCGCCCGGATTTCAAGGAAGACATTACGCTGATCGTTTGGATCCGCCGGAATCAGTAACAGCTGCAGTTCAGGTTCGAGACGCTCCCTGGCCTCTTCAGCGCTGCTCAGCTCCTCTTTGGCAAGCTCGGCCATTTCGGGGTCTGCCATCATCTCCTTTGCCGCCTCGATATCCTCTTCCGCCGTGGTATATTCCCTGAAAGCCAGCACCACGGGTTCCAGTTGGGCATACTCACGGCCCAGGTCGCGGAACTGATTCTGGTTGCTTTGGATGTCCGGATCCGCCATTAAGGCGGTGATCTCTTCGAAGCGTTCGGCGATCTGATCCAACTTGCCGCGGAGTGAGGGCTTCATGTTTTATTGTCTGTTTTTTTGATTTGGAAGAGGGTGTTGGCGGCTTCCAGCAGCTCGATCTGCCCATTGAACCCGGCTTGACGCATCTGTGTGCTTGGGGTGTGTAGAAGCTTGTTGGTCAGGGTGTGTGCAATGAAACGGATCGCCTCTTCCGGGGTTTTACCTTTGGCGAGTTGCTGCAGTGCTTTCTGCATCACTTCGTCACGCAGTTGTTCTGCGAAACCACGATAGTCCTGGATCAACTCCACCGCATCCAGTGAGCGTAACCAACCCATGTAGTCGTCTACATAGTGTTCGATGATCTCTTCAGCCTGTTCGGCCGCCTCTTCCCGTGAGCGCATATTCTCCTGGATGACCTCATCCATATCATCCACGGTATAGAGGTAGATGTCGCTGAGATCGGCGACTTCAGGCTCGATATCCCTGGGAACGGCGATATCCACCATGAATATGGGTCTGTGTTTACGCTCTTTCAGGGCGCTCTCAACCGTTCCCTTACCAAGCACAGGAAGTGGGCTGGCGGTGGAGGAGATGACGATATCCGCCTCGGCCAGATGGTTGCTGATCTCTGTCAGAGCGATGGCATAACCCTCGAACTGGGCAGCCAGCTGGTGTGCTCTTTCCACAGTGCGGTTCGCCACGATGATGCGTCCAATGCCATTCTGGCTCAGATGCCGGGCGGCCAGCTCCACGGTTTCACCTGCGCCGATCAGCAATGCAGTCTGTTCCGAAAGGTCACTGAAGATCTGTTTGGCGAGGCTGACGGCGGCAAAGGCCACCGAGACCGGGCTGTTGCCGATGTTGGTGTCGGTACGGATCTGTTTTGCCGCTGAGAAGGCGTGCTGAAAGAGTTTATAGAGCAGCTTGCCGGTGGTGCCGGTGTCGGTCGCCGTCTGGTAGGCCGCCTTGACCTGGCCCAGAATCTGCGGCTCTCCGAGTACCAGGGAATCGAGTCCGCAGGAGACGCGCAGCAGGTGTTTTACTGCATCCAGCCCGAAATGGCTATACAGATAGGGCATCACCCGGTTGCTGGGCAATCCGTGAAAACGGCTGATCCAGTCGGCCAGGGGTTCGTGGTCCTCTTCATTGAGGATGCAGTAGATCTCTGTTCGGTTGCAGGTGGAGAGAATAACCGTCTCGTTGACCGCCGGATTTTCCAGCAGGCTGCGCAAGGCGCCAGCGATGATATCGGGACCAAAAGTGACCTTTTCCCGGATTTCTACCGGGGCGGTTTTGTGATTGAGTCCGAGTGCAAGTATCGACATCTGAGAGGGTACGCAGCCAACAGGATTGGAAATTTTGTTATATCAAGGGGTTAAATTCAAGCTCAAATCGCGTGTGAGCTGTGAAACGGTCGTTTATTTCGTATCGGATAGACCCAATGATACCCGCTCTTTCTGCAAAAGGATCTTTTTTTATCGGCTAATGATCGGTAATAACAATTAAAATACCTTTAATAAATCGGGGTTATTGATGGTCTTGCTTGGCATAAGCAAACCTTAAGATTCAGAGTCCATGCTGTCATGAACTGTTTAAATGCAATTCGTACTAAGGCTTGGCTGGGATACGATTTTGCGGGTGGGGTGCTGTCGGCAATCGATGTTGTGGATAACCCGGATTGCTAAACAGCAGGTAACTCTGTTATTAATAGAGAAGTTACATTAACTGTCGCTCATAAGAAACACTTATAAATTTTAATAATAGGGCGGTTGAGCTTACAAATACCGCTCAACATCAGGAGGATTCAGTATGCAGATGCGTAACCCAGTCTACGCAATGGCCGCTGCCGGTTTGTTGTTTTCCACTTCCATATTCGCCGGGGTAGCCAAGGATCTACCGCTACCCTCCGGTACGCCAAGTGCCGATGAGGTTGCCAACCAGGTCTATTTCGTCAACCACTTTTATGCGTTGAAGAATTTCGGTATCACCAATAACAACAAAGATCCGAAAAAGAGTAATCGGGCCATCCCCGGCAAGATCACCGTGATCGTCAACAAATCAGCCGGTAGCAAGCCCACCACCATCACCGTGGAGCGCTATCTCAACAACGATTATGGCGAAAGCGCCACCAATGCCCAGGATATTGCGATCTTCCGTTCCGGTAAGCTGAAAGGCACCGGTATGCTGATTACCGATTATGTCGATGACAATAAGAGTCAATCTTACTCCATCTGGTTGCCTGCACTGAGGAAAATCAGACGTTTCGCCCAGCCTGCCCATGACGATGCCTGGGGTGGCACCGACTTCACTTTTGGTGACGTGACCCTGAGAAAGCCCAAGGATGAGACCCATGAGCTGATGGGAACCGAGACCTTCAATGATTGCCTGGGAGCAATCGGCAAGGCCGAATCGAAAAATAAATATCTGCCAAACCCGCCGGATGCCGCCTGTGATCACAAAGGTAAAGAGGTCTATAAGCTGAAAAGCACCACCAAGCGGGAAAACTGGTGGTATGACTATCGGATCAGCTATGTAGATAGCAAGACATTCGCAGATTATCGTACGGAATATTTCAAAGGGGACAAACAGGTCAAAGTGATTGACCGGGATTGGCGCAGTCTGGAACTGGATGATCCACGGGCCCAATATTGGGGTTATTGGTATGGAAAAACCCTCGAGTCAGGTCATGAGACCTGGGCGGTTATTCCACGGGAGATCGTTCAGTACAACCAACCTTGGAAATCGGATTACTGGTCAGAGAAGACCCTGAGAAAAATAAAACGCTAACAATTAGAAAATTGAAACACCCGGCACTGTCCGGGTGTTTCCACTTAATGGACTGGCCTGCCAGAGGTCGGCAAACACCATCATTGCGCGATGCTTTTTGTAGCAGCCTCGCAGTAGTGAATTCGGGAGGATTCTTTCATGTTCAATCGCAGTAAATTGTATCAGTCGATACTGCTCGCCATGCTCGTACCCAGTGCGGCCATTGCTGAAGTGGAGATCAGCGGATACCTAAAAAATGAAACGTCAGTCTTTACCAGAGATGGTCAGGTTACCGGCAAAGCGGACAGCATGCTGGATATGGAGGGCCATGACAAAGGGGATCTGCTGAAGTTCGAAAACTCAGCACGTCTGTTCATGAATGGATATGTGGGTGATAACATTACCTGGCATGCCGACTTGAATGTGATCTACGACTCCGAGGGCGTGAATGACGACTATAAGGGGCACAACCTCTACACGCAGCACGACTACCTCCGAGAGCTCTATTTCGATACCACGGTGTTCGATTGGGACCTGCGCGTCGGTAAACAGCAGGTGGTGTGGGGTACCGCCGACGGCATCAAACTACTGGATATCATCAATCCCACCGATTTTCGCGAGCTCAACCAGAACGCCATGGAGGATTCCCGTATTCCAATCTGGATGATCAATGCGGAGCGTAACATCGGTGACAACAGCAACATTCAGCTGATTGTCTCACAGGTTGAAGAGAACAAGATTCCGGGTCTCAACGCCGATGGTGATGCCGGGCATCCCTTCTTGATGAAAGGGGTGGAGACGATCAGCGGCCAGGTTAACGGTTTCTACAACATCGCCCCGGCATTGAGTAACGTGGCGGCCACCTTCAATGGTGCGGCCATGGGGGGTGGTTTCACCGGCGGTATGGCGCTGCCTCTGGGCCTGAATCTGTTTGCAGGTCTGACCGTGGATGGTTTCGCCGGCAACTTCTGGGATGCCTCGACCACACCCGGTCTGCTCAATCCCACGGTGCCGACCGATCCGGCCGCCGCGCCCGGTTGGTTGCTGCTGAACACTTTCACGCAATTCGGTTTTACTAATCAGCCCGGATTTCCTCCCGGGGTCAATGATCCCAATGGTAACTTCGGTGAGACCAACTTGATGCCGATCACCGGTTTGACTCCGCTCTCACCTACCGAGGTGACCTGGCAACCCGATGAAGCAACTTCTGCCTTCGAATATATGGCGAATGCGACCTTTGCAACTTTCAACACCTTTACCAGTTTTACCCAGGGTGGTGGTTTGACCGGGTTTGAATCCGAGTGGGTCAGAGACTATCCGGATGACAGTGATGTGAATGGCGGTTTTCGCTTCAGAAACTCAACCGATGGTGGTTTGAACTGGTCCGTCAACTACTTCTACCACTACAGCGGTAACCCGAACATCGATCTGAGTTGGCGGGATGCCAATGGGGATGAGTTGATCGTACAGCGTGCGCCTACCCTGTTCTTCGATACCAACGGTACCGCCGGTCCGCAGCAGGATGATACCTTCGTACCGGATGTGGCCACCAGCCTGACCCGGGATCAAGCCCGGGCAAACTGGGATATGGGCAATGCCACCACCATTCTGGTTCACGATGGGGCTGGTAACTATTCCGGTGCGCTCGATCCGAGCGGCGTGCTGCCGGCGCTGGCGGATGGTAACCCGTTCAACGATCCGATAGCGATGGGAGCTGGCGCGCCGACCCTGCGTTTTACAGAGCAGCTGCATCGGGTCAACAGTCTCGGTACCTCATTTGACTATGCCCTTGAAGCCGGGGATATCCCTCTGGTGCTCAGAGGTGAGTTTCTCTATGACGAAGGTGAGAAACAACCGGTTATCGACAAGTTCCTGTTGAGCATCGGTGATCTGACCAATGCGCTTAAGATGGAAGATGCGGACTACTTTAAGTATGTCCTCGGCGCCGATATCACAGTGGCAACCAATCTGTTGATCAGTGGCCAGTTCATTCAGTTCCGCAATCTGGATTTTGTCGATGAGCCGGATACCTGTCGCACCCAGACCGGTGTGACCATGGATTGCAGTCGCTACACGGCGGATTTCGCCACCATGAGTCTGTCCAATGGTCTCAACATGGGGTATGAGGATAAGGAGTTCTACTCGATCTTTCTCTCCAAGCCCTTCGGCGAGTCTCAGGAGCATCGCTGGAACAACATCTTCATCTATGAAGAGGGTGGCGGTAAATGGAATCGCTTCGATGTTGAGTACACCTTCACCGATACCCTGTTGGCTTCCGTGGAGTGGAACAACTACTGGGGTGAAGAGAATACGACCTTCGGTCAGTTCAGAGACTCTTCCAACTTCCAGGTGGGTCTGAAATGGATCATTGAGTGATCCCTGACTGGCAGTAAAACCCTTCGGTAGCTGCCTGGATTATCCGGGCGGCTGCCGACTCACAGCGAATTCTAGGAGTAGTGAGCCATGAGCGGCTCTACAACAAAACAACAAACCAATAATGCCTGGGCAGAAGGCTACGCGGATTTTGTCATCAAGTTTCGCTGGCCGTTGATGATGATCCTCCTGGTGGTGACAATTCTTGCCGCCTTGCAGATCAAGAATCTGGATATGCGGAATGATCCGGATACCCTGTTGCCGCCGAGCAACCGCTATGTGGCGACCAACCTCTATGCGGAACACAATTTCGGCATGGGTAACCTGATGGTCTTCACCCTGAGGATCAATGAAGGGGACGTCTATAAAAACTGGTTCGTGAATAAGGTGCAGGAGATCCACACTCGACTGGTCGATCTGCCCACTGCCCGTGAATCGAACTTCATCGATATTGCAGCGAAGAAGATCAAGTACATGGGAGCGGATGAGAGCGGTCTGGTGTTCAAGCGCCTGATCCCCACGGAAGGCATCAGCAGTGATCCTGAAAAGGCTGCAGAGCAACTGGCCTTTTTGAAGGAGGGCATCGAAACCAACCCGGTGATCGGTCCGATGCTGGTCGGTTTCGAGGATGCGGAAGGCAATAAGTGTGAGTTTTCACAAAAGGATGAGAAGAACTGTACCGCGAAATCCCTCTACATCATCGGCGACTATACCGATGAGGTAAAAGAGATCTATCTGCCCTGGGTGCGTGAAATCCGCGCCATGATGGATGAGTACAGTGAGGACGATAGGTTCGAGGTGCTGGTGGCCGGTGAACCCTATTTTCTTGCCTGGATGCTGGCCGATCTGGTCAACAAGTGGTGGCTCTTCGTTATCTCATTCGCCATCGTCATCGCCGCACTCTGGTTCGAGTTCCGCAATTGGCGAGGCTCTCTGTTTCCGATCATCGGTGTCAGTGCAACCATCATCCTGACCCTGGGACTGATGGGCTTTTCAGCTTTCAAACTGACCACCATGATGGTACTGACCCCGATGCTGCTGCTGGCCATCGGTATTGGACACTCGGTGCAGGTAACCCGGCGTTTCATGCAGGAGCAGGCGAAATCGGGTGATTGCGAGTCGGCCGCCCGGTCCGCCATCTCCCATACGATCGTTCCGGCAACCCTGTCGATTGTCACCGACATGGTCGGTTTCGCTACCCTGGCAACCGTGGATATCTCGTTCTACAAGGCCTATGCCTATTTCGGCATGTTCGGCATGTTGACCCTGCTGTTTACCACCACCACCCTGATCCCGCTGCTGATGATGACCTTTCCCTGCAGTCATCGCGAGGCGAAAGAGGGGCATGAGCACGAGTGGGAGACCAAGGTGGGCGGCTTTATCTCCGGCCTGTTGACCGGTCCGGGTAAGCTGATCCCCATCGGTATCGTGGTGGCGATCATGGGTTGGTCCGTCTATGAGACCGATATCCTGAATGGCACCAGTGAGGATCTAATGCCTGGTGTGGAGAAGGGCATCAACTACTCGCGGGCTGCCTTCAAAGAAAAGTCGATCACCATACAGCACATTGAGCGGCTGAATGAGATCATGCCGGGGGTTATCTCGGTATCTATACCCATACGAGGTAAGGAGCCGACCTCGGAACTCTGTGTGGAGACCTATTTTCCGGAAGAGATCTATGACATAGAGGATCCCCAGGAGAAGGTCGCCCAGTGTGAAAAGGCCAAACAAGAGTTGGGTTGCTGGGATCCCGATCCATGCGGTGCCCAGGGAATCTTCAACGAAGCCGATGTGTTGGCTGACATTGAAGCCCTTGAGGAGTGGATGCGTTCCCATGAACATATCGGCTTCACCGGTTCCTACGCCCAATATATCCGCCTGGTGAACATGTTGCTGACCGCAGAGCCGGGAGAACAGCCTGACATCAAGGATCTCTATATCCCAACCTCGAAAAAGCTGCGTGAGATCGATCCGGATGACGATCGTGGCGGTGACGATATCGTGCAGCTCTACAATGGTCTTTTGGAGACCATGACCGAAGAGGGAGACATGGACTCCTTCGTCATGAAAAACTGGAACGAAGGGGTGGTGATGGGCTTCATCAATACCATGGATCCTGTGGAGACCCACGAGGTCACCATGGATATCCAGCAGTACATTGAAGACCATAAGAACGATCCCGGTTTCAGTAAGGTCAACTTCGGACTGCGATCAGGACCGGTATCCGATCTATCCGGTGATACCAATGAGCTCTCTGTGGAAGGTCCCGGTTATGTCAGGCCTGGGCTGGGTGGTTTTCTCGGTGCCACGGAGGCGACCCGGGAGGTTGCCGTGGATAATTGGCTCTCAGGGCCCCTGCTCACGGCCGCGGCGGTGTTCGTGATTGCGGCGCTGATCTTCCGTTCGCTGGTCGTCTCGGTGATCCTGATGGTGCTGTTGTTCATCACCCTGTTTGCCCAATATGGTCTGGGGGGATACATGACCAGTATCCAGAACTGGTCGGGCAATCTGGCCTTCCACCTGCAGGTAGCCTTGAGTATCGCCATGGGATTGGGTATCGACTACGGTATCTACATGATGTCGAGGCTCAAGGAAGAGATGCAGGCGACCGCCGGTAACTGGCACCAGGCGCTGGTCAACACCCTCAATACCACCGGTTCTGCGGTGATCATTTCGGTTGTGGTTCTGCTGGGCTGTTTCATCCCATTGCTGAACACCGATCTGGCCAACACCTGGGGGCTGGGTATCTACATCAGCCAGGCTCTGCTGATCGATGTGGTGACCGCCTTGACCATTCTGCCGATGCTGGTGGCCTGGTTGAAACCGAGATTCGTTTTTGGTGAATATCAATAAAAACTAAAAAAGTTAACTGGGCTTCGGCTCAGTACGATCTCAAGCCGGCATTTATGCCGG
>JAKSBX010000273.1 GCA_022360905.1 Chromatiales bacterium | reverse complement strand
GCAAAGTGAATTCAAGCCGCAGCTGTTGAATGCCATTGTCGGCATTGAAATCGAGATCGAAGAACTTCAGTGTAAATACAAACTCAGCCAGAATCGATCGGCACAGGAGAGAGAACGGATCACAGAAGCACTGCTTGCCAAGGATTCCGCACCACTCTCCAGGGCGATGAAAAAGCTGTAATCCTAGGAATTTCTAACGGGTCATCCGGTGAGAAACTTGCCGGTCGTGTGGCTTTGAATCAAACCCAGAAGAAGACCTCTAAACCTCGAGAAAGACCTTATCGAAAAGCTGCTCATCATCGTTATCCTCCAGCTCTTCCATGAAAATCCTGGTCTTCTGCTGTAGATCGAACAGATTGCTTTTGCGGATCAGCTCGCGGGTTTCCAGCAATGCGCTGGGCTGCATACTGAGCTCCCGCAAACCCAAACCCAACAATAACCGGACATAGCGGGGATCGCCCGCCATCTCACCACACATACTGACCGGAATATCCGCATCCTGGGCCGCTTCAATGGTGTGACGGATCAGCATCAGCACAGCCGGGTGGAGCGGATCGAAGAGAAAGTTCACCTCTTCATCCATTCGGTCCACCGCCAGTGTGTATTGAATTAGGTCGTTGGTCCCGATGGAGAGGAAATCGAGATAGTGGGCAAAGCGTTTGGCCGCCAGGGCCGCTGCCGGTACTTCGATCATGCCACCGATCGGAATCTCCCGATCGAACACCACCCCCTCGTCGATCAACTCCTGCTTGGTCTTGTCGATAATGGCCAGCACCTGCTTCAGCTCCTGAACCCCGGAGAGCATGGGAATCATCAACCGCACAGGCCCTTCCGCCGAAGCGCGCAATATCGCCCTGAGCTGGGGAATGAAGAGTTCAGGCTCCTTCAGGCAGAGACGGATCGCCCGCAAACCCAGCGCCGGGTTGATCGCCGGCATACAACCTGAATCCGCCATCGTATCTGTGGTTTTGTCCACCCCCAGGTCGAGGGTACGAATCGTCAGAGGAATACCTTTCAGCCCCTTAACCGCATCAACATAGACGTCATACTGCTCCTCTTCAGTCGGCGGTGCAGTGCGGTTCATGTAGAGAAACTCGGTACGGAACAGCCCTACCCCATCGGCCCGGTTCTCCATCGTCACAGGGATATCATCGGGCAGTTCGATATTGGAATAGAGCGAGATCCGCTCACCATCGGTGGTCAATGCCGGCAGGTCGACCTGTTGTCTCAGCTCCACCTCGCGGATTCGCCGGGTCTCGATGCGTTGCCGGTAGTAGTCGAGTATCCGTTCAGTGGGGTCAGCCAGCACAACACCCTGCGCCCCATCGACCACCAGCGGCTCACCTTGACGAAACAGCACCGTTGCCTGATGAACACCAACCACCGCCGGGATGCCCAGGCTCCGCGCCAGGATGGCAGTATGAGAGAGAGGGCCGCCAAACTCGGTGATGAAGGCGGCAACCCCCTGGTTTTTCATCATGATGGTCTCTGCCGGAGTCAGGTCCCGTGCGACAACCACTCGCCCTTTCAGGTCGCCCCGCTGTTCCGGCTTGCCGCCGGCCAGGACGAATTGCACATGGCCTACCACATGATTCACATCATCCTTACGGGTACGCAGATAGGGGTCGTCCATTTCGTCGAACACCCGCACCAACTCATCCCGTCGAACCTGCAGTGCCCACTCCGCACTGTAGAGCTTTTCCCGAATCAGGCTGACAGTGGCCTGGCTGATGGCATTGTCTTCAAGCATCAGCAGATGGGTATCGATAAACTCACTGATGTCTTGTGCCGTATCCGAAGGGATCTGATCTCGCACAGAGCGTAAATGGTTGGTGGTCGTCAAGAGCGCGGTTTCGAAGCGATCGATCTCGGCTTTTACCTGCTCCCCGGGGATTTCACGATAGCTGATTTCAGGCACACCATGCTGTAACAGGTAGGCTTCACCAATCGCGACTTCCCGCGTGGTTTTGATCCCTATACCCTGACAGGATAGTGTCATTGCTCCTCTCCGAACCGATCATTGATGAGCACAATCAGTGCCTCCATCGCCTGATCTTCATCACGACCATCGATCTCAAGTTTGAGCGTCGAGCCCTTGTTGGCCGCCAGCATCATCACCCCCATGATGCTTTTGCCGTTCACTCTCTGACCATTCCGATTCAGGAAAACGTCACTTTCATAACTGTTCGCACAACTGACCAATTTTGCAGCCGCGCGGGCATGCAAGCCGAGTTTGTTTATGATTTCTACTTCTTGTTGCAACATGATATTCAGAATCTATTTAGGGTCTGTTAACACTCATTGGTCTTTCGCAGCAGTGGATCCCTTCCCGGCCGCCACTGACTGCTTTTTCAGTCAAGCTTTTCAGGTCAAGATCAAGATAATTCAGGGTACGTATCAGCATTGGCAGATTGAGCCCTGAAACCACATTTACACGCCCTCTGTCAGCAAGGCTGTAAGCAATATTACTCGGCGTGGAGCCGTACATGTCGGTGAACACCAACACACCATCACCGTCATTCAGATTCTCCACCAACTGGTGCGCCTCTGTTTTGATCTGATCGGGATTACACTCGGTACTCACCGTCAAGGTTTCGATCGGTAGTGGCACATCCACGAACATCTTTTTGACGGTCTCCAGTAACGCATCACCGATACGACTGTGGGTAATCAAAAGCAAGCCTATGCTCATGATAATTCACGATGACGACGCATCACCTGCAGTCCTGCCGCCTTAAAATGGTTGACCAGGCACTCCACCACATAGACTGAGCGATGCTGACCACCGGTACAGCCAATGGCAATCGTCAGATAACTGCGCCCATCCGCTTCAAACGCCGGAATCCATCGTGACAGAAAATCGATCAGATCCGCCACCATCTGTTTGGTCTCATCCTGCCCACCCAGAAAGTCCGCTACCGGCTTATCCATACCGGTAAAGGTCCGCAACTCCATCTGCCAATAGGGATTAGGCAGACAGCGCACATCAAACAGATAGTCCACATCCCTCGGCAGGCCATGCTTGAAACCGAATGACTCAAACAGAATCGAAACCTGACCGCTTTCACCACCAATCCGATTGCGCACCAGGTCACGCAGCTCATGCACATTGGTATGAGTGGTATCGATTCTCAGATCCGCCGCCTCATTCAAAGGCTGCAATAGATCCCGCTCATGTTGAATCGCTTCGCTGAGTGAGCGTTGCTGATTGGTCAACGGATGTTTGCGTCGGGTTTCACTGAAGCGCTTGATCAGGGTATCCAGCTGAGCATCGAGGAACAACATGTTACAGTCGAGACCACGCTGCCGAATACTGTTTACCACATCCGGCAGGTTGGAAATCTGGCTGGGCTGACTTCTTGCATCGATACCGACCGCAGTCTTTTTGAATGTCTCCTCTGGTTCATCGTTCAGATAATCGGAAACAGAGACCAATAGAGAGACCGGCAGATTATCGATACAGTAGTAACCCAAGTCTTCGAGGGTATGCAAAGCAATGGTCTTTCCCGATCCGGAAAGCCCTGTGACGATCTGCAGTTTTATCTCATTTGCCATCTCGCTCAGGCCTTAAGACTATTCGTGATCGATGTAGTTTTGTTGACGCTTGATAAAATCCTGGGTCGCATTGTACCCGTCCATCTTCAGCAGATGCTGCCTGACCGCAGTCTCGACCAGAATCGCCAAATTTCTGCCGGCCGCAACCGGCAGACTTGTCTGGGGAATATCAACGCCCAACAAAGTTCGATGCGAATGGCAGCCCTCCAGACGATCCATATTATCAAGTTTTTTATCATCGAAATGGAGGAGATCTATGATCAAGTGTAACTGTTTATTGGGTTTTATAGCACTATTGCCGAAGATGGCTCTGACATTAATCAGACCCAGTCCACGGACTTCGAGAAAATCCTGCAGAACCTTCGGACAACGCCCGCTTAATGTGTTAGTGCCGGTTTTATAAAACTCGGTTGCGTCATCGGCGACCAGACGATGTCCCCGGGAGATGAGTGCCAGAGCAAGCTCACTTTTACCGATTGCCGGATCGCCACTCAGCAACACACCTTTGCCCAGCACCTCCATATAGACCCCATGTAACAAGAGCGTCTCCCCCACCGGCAGGCTGAACTTCTCCAACAGCCTGTGGATTACATGATTATCCCCCTTGGGGGTGAACATCAGTGCCGTGTGATTGGTGATCGCCGATTCCAGGCAAGGCTGCTTGGGTTGCAGACCGTCGGTGAAGATTAACGCCAAAGGGGAGGAGTCGAACAGGGTTTTCAGGGACTCCAGGTAGCCTGCATCTCCCCCATTTAACAGATGCTCCTGCTCTGGTGGACCAACCACCTGGATCTGGTTGGGACGTATCAGGTTAAGCGGCCCTACCGGTTGCTGTCCATCTGGCGCTTCACTGTCCAGAAGGATTTTTTCTGCACCACCCTCACCGTTCCAGCTGAGCTCAAGTTCACTGGCGAATTCGTCGAAAAGATCGCGAATGGTGTAGTTGGATGACATTAATCTGATGAGGTTGCGGATTCTCGCTGCTGGATTAACTGAAACAGTTGTTGCGTTGTTTCCGCCTCCCGCAACGCGGCGCAAAAGGGAGGATCGTCAAACATCCTGGCCAATTTGGCCAGTAGCTGCAGATGTTCATCGGTGGCCTGTTCGGGTACCAGCATGGCGAAGGCAAGATCGACCGGCTGGCTGTCTATGGCGTCGAAATCGACCCCGCTGGGCATCTGAATGAACGCCGCCGTGGCTTGTGTGACCTGAGACATGCGCGCATGGGGTAGTGCAATCCCTTTGCCCAGTCCGGTGCTGCCGAGCCGCTCCCGCTCAAGCAAAGCATCGAACACGATATCCTGTGACAGCCCGGGAGCAGCATCGGCCAATCTCAGGCCAAGCTGCTCAAGGGCGCGTTTTTTACTGGCTGCCTCCACACCGCAGCCGAGACGTTCCTCAAGCAGAAATCCGTCGGGAAACATGGAGACCTCGCCAGTTCAATCTATCGAAAATTACTCAACTGCATACTTCGCACCGCTACCGGCGCGATGACTCTGCATCTTTTCCTTGTGTTTTATCACCTGCCTGTCCAACTTGTCAGTCAGACCATCAATGGCAGCATACATATCTTCCTGTACTGAATCAGCGAATACGCTGGCACCGTTCACTTGCATGGTGGCTTCCGCCTTCTGCCTCAGCTTCTCAACGCTCAAGATGACGTGCACATTGATCACATTATCAAAATGCCGTTCAAGACGTTCGAATTTATTATCTACATAGCTTTTCAAGGCATCGGTTACTTCCACATGATGACCGGTAACGCTTATTTGCATAATTTTCTCCTGTCTTAGATGAGTTGGCTCATCACTCTGACTGACTCGGTGTATCAATGCTCAAAACCATTCATCAGGTCGACCATGAATCCGGTTTTGGCTGAGACATCAACCCCTTTATCCATAGACAACCACCGTGGCTGATCACTCCACCTACATCAGTCGTTTACGCTCATTCGATGGCGGAATGCTCATCGATTCGCGATACTTTGCCACTGTTCGGCGGGCAACTTTAATGCCCTGTTCCGACAGGATGGCGGCGATCTTATTGTCACTGAGCGGTTTGCTTGTATTCTCAGCGGCAATCAATTTTTTAATCAGTGCTCTAATTGCGGTAGAGGAGCACTCCCCGCCGGCACTGGTGTTGACATGGCTGGAGAAGAAATACTTGAACTCCAGCGTGCCCCGGGGGGTATGCATGTATTTCTGAGTGGTCACCCGGGAAATGGTTGATTCATGCATATCCAGCGCCTCGGCAATATCCCTGAGTACCAGCGGCTTCATGGCCTCTTCGCCATGCTCGAAAAATCCTCGCTGATATTCGACAATCTTACTCGCTACACGCAGAATAGTCTCATTACGACTCATCAGGCTTTTGATGAACCAGCGCGCCTCCTGCAGATGGTTTTTCAGGAAGGTGTTGTCATCGCTCTGGTCCGCCCTTCTGATCAGGCTGGCATAGTCACTATTGACCCGCAACTTCGGGGTAACCTCCCCATTCAGCTCCACCACCCAGCGATTGTTGCGTTTACTGACAAACACATCCGGTATCACATATTCCGGCTCACTGTTTGCGATGGCCGTACCCGGGTGGGGATTCAGGGTCCTGATCAGCTGCATGATGGCGGCGAGCTCTTGCTGGTCCACCTTCATGCGCCGCATGATCTGATTCTGATCCTGGGCGGAGAGCAGGTTGAAATGGTCCCGACAGAGTTTTATCGCCTGCTCCCGATAGGGGGTGTCATCCGCCAATTGACGCAGCTGAATCAGCAGACAGTCCTGGGCACCCTGGGCGCCGACACCCGGGGGATCGAAGGCCTGAATCCGGTGTAGCACTGCTTCGATATCTTCCAGCGTCGCTTCCTCATCATCCAGCGAGCTCAGAATTTCCTGCAGATCCCCTTTGAAGTAACCGTCCTCATCGATGCTGTCGATCAATGCGGTGGCAATCAGGGTATCCTGTTCGGTAAAAGGGGTCAGGGTCATCTGCCAGACCAGATGGTCATGCAGGGTCACAGCTCCGCTCCGCTGCACCAGATAGTCATGGTCGGTGGCATCACCGCCGCTACTGGCCGGGGGCAGGTAACTGTCGTAGACGTCGGTCCATTCACTGTCCACCGGCAGCTCCTCAGTCAGCTGACTGCTGTCGGTCTGAATCTCCCGCTCGTTATTGATATCGTTCGAAGCCTCGACATCCTTGCTCTCCCGGCTCTGCTCACTACCTTCCTGAGCATCCCCCTCCTTCTGCAGTGGGGTGCCAAACTCCTCCTCTCCCTCGAGCATTGGGTTGGTCTCAAGCACCTCCTGTACCTCCTGGCTCAGGTCGAGCGCAGAGAGCTGCAACAGGCGGATGGCCTGCTGCAATTGCGGTGTCATGGTGAGATGTTGTCCGAGTCGGAGCTGTAGAGCCTGCTTCATTGCAGAGATATCTTTAAACCTGGTATGTTATTTGTATGTCTAATCTCATTTTAGCTAAAAATAGCCGCCTACGGAAAGATTCTTCTTCGCTGGGTCGATTCTCTTGGATCCACACGACACTCCATTTTAAACCGCAGCCATTGACTCAACGTCCAAGCCACGGCCGCATCTTTATTTAAATCATTAAAAAACAGTGTTATAGACTCACATTGTAAAATTTTCACCCAGGTAGACACTGCGCACCTCCTGGTTGGTGAGGATCTCCTCTGTGGTCCCTTCCGCCAGCACTTTACCACTGTTGATAATGTAGGCCCGGTCGCATATGTCCAGTGTCTCCCTAACATTGTGATCGGTAATCAGGATCCCGATCTTGAGCGATTTCAGATGCTGGATGATCTTTTTTATATCGATCACCGCGATCGGATCGACCCCGGCAAAGGGCTCATCGAGCAAGATGAATGCCGGCTCCATCGAGAGGGCCCGGGCAATCTCCAGTCGCCGTCGCTCACCGCCGGAGAGACTCATCGCCATGCTCTCCCGTAAGTGCTCGATACCGAACTCCGACAACAGCTGGTCACAGCGGGCTTTACGCGCCTGGCCATCCAGCTCTTTGCGATGCTCCAGTATCGCCAGAATATTCTGCGCCACCGTCAAGCGCCTGAAGATGGAAGGCTCCTGCGCCAGGTAACCGATACCCAGACGGGCCCGCTTGTGCATAGCCTGATCGGTCAGCTCCTCCCCATCCAGATAGATCCGCCCTTGATCCGCCTGCACCAGGCCGACAATCATATAAAAGCTGGTGGTTTTGCCGGCACCGTTGGGCCCCAGCAATCCAACCACTTCTCCGCTGTTCAGATTCAGCGAAACGCCGTCCACCACTTTGCGTTTGTAATACTGCTTCTGCAGATCGACAGCCTGCAATTGACTCACGGTTCAGTTTTCCCGCTCTGGGGTTCGATCACAACTTGCACCCGCTGTTTACCCTGAACACTGCTGCCAGCCCTGACTTGTGCATTGGCCCGGTTGTAGACGATGCGGTCATTGCGGAAACTGTTACCCCCCTGCTCGAGCAGGGCATCGTCGATCAGTAGCATCTCATTGCGATCGACATGAATCTCAATTCGCCGCGCCCGACCATGAACCTCAACGCCATCGACTTCAGGCAGTTGGCTGAATCTTGTCGGCTCACCCTCGCTGACGATCTTTTCAGTTTTCCCAGCCGATCGATGTACCCAGAGACGGTCCGCCCACAACTTCATACTGCCCTGCACAATGGTCACATTCCCCTCATAGAGACTGACGCCGGTGGACTCATTGATGGAGAGACTGTCAGCCTCAAGTGCCATCGGTTGCTTGCGGTCGCTCTCAAGCCCCCAGGCCGGTATCAAACCAACCATCAGCAGACCGCAGACCAAGGCCCTGCCTTTATTCAAACTCATAGTGCCCTCGTACCTGACCGAGCAGTTTCAAGCGTGACGGCTCATTGAACCAAACCTGCAGACCGATGGCCGACAGCCGATCCGCTCCACGATTGACTTCAACCGCCTCAGAGGTCTCGGCATAGGAGTCCGCCGCATGGACAGTCAGGTCTTGCGTGACGATATGGTATGGCGCAAAGTCACCTTCACCAGCACGCTCGATCACCACTCTGCCGGGAAGAAACAGCGTCTCCTGGCGATGATCGGCGATGCCATTTTCCCCCTGCATCCTCCAAGGAGGCTGATCAGGCCTGAAGCGCTGCACCTCAGGCTGAGACAGCTCTGTAATACCGCGCTTCTCATAATGGGTCATTCTGGGGGTTTGCAGAATCTGTAACAAACGTCCACCTTCGTCATACTGTTTTACCAGCAGGTTGACGGCATAGGAATCAGGGGTATCCCTAGCAAGCTCGGGTCTCTTTAACTCCGGCCGTCTCAATTCGTTCACCCACCAGGCCAAACTCAGTACCAGTGCAAACATCAGCAGAAGACCGAGCAGGCGCTTGTTCAAAGATAGTGTTCCAGACTGGACTGCAAGGTATCCTGGGCCTGCATGATCATTTCACACACATCTCTGGCCGCACCACGACCACCGCCATGAGGGGTCTGCCAGTGGGCATGCTGCACCACGAAAGGATGGGCATCCTGAACAGCGATGGCCAACCCCACCCGTCGCATGATCGGCAGATCCACCACATCATCGCCCACATAAGCAATCTGTTCATCGGTCAGCCCGAGTTTGTCTCTCAACTCTTCGTAGGCCGGCAGTTTTTCCAACTTACCCTGATAGACATACTCGACACCCAGACTCTCCATACGCAATCTCACCACTTCCGACGTGCGACCGGTGATAATACCGATCACCACGCCGCTGTACTGCAACATTTTCATGCCATGACCATCTCTGGAATGGAAGGCTTTATACTCCTGACCATCGTCTCCCAGAAAAAGTCCGCCATCGGTCAGTACACCGTCAACATCAAAGATCACCAGCTTGACCGCTCTGGCTTTCTCATGAATATCCTGCATTTCGCCCCCCCTAATGTTTCATTTTTATTGTGTGGCGCTGTCGATAAAGCGGCGACTGAAAGCGAACCCTATTGTCGCCGGGTTACTATCACTACATAACGCCAGCCCTCAGCAGGTCGTGCATATTGAACGCGCCAACCAAGCGCCGCTCCCCATCCACAACCAGCAGGCCGTTGATTTTATTCTCATCCATCATCTGCAAGGCCTCAGCCGCCAGCATCTGCGGCGGAACCTGCTTGCAATTCTTTGTCATGACCTCTGACACGCGCACCTTATGTATATCGATCGGCCGATTCAGGGTGCGCCGTAGGTCCCCGTCAGTATAGACCCCGACCAACTGCCCCTGATGATCGACAACCGCGGTCATTCCCAGGCCTTTGACAGACATCACCTCCAATGCCTCATGCAGAGTGGCATCCTGGCTAACTGAGGGTAATGCCTCACCACTGTGCATAATGTCTCCCACATGCAGCAACAGACGTCGGCCAAGCGAACCCCCAGGATGGGACAGCGCAAAATCCTTGGCGGTAAACCCTCTGGCCTGCAGCAGGGCGACCGCCAACGCGTCCCCCATCACCAGCGCCGCCGTGGTACTGGAGGTGGGCGCCAGCCCCAAAGGACAGGCCTCTTTATCGACACTGACATCGATGTGCACTTCCGACTCCCTGGCCAGGGTCGACTGGACTTTACCGGTCATGGCGATAAGTGGCACACCCAGCCGTTTGAGCAGCGGCAGAATCACCAGCAGTTCGCCGGTCTCTCCGGAGTTTGACAGGGCGAGCACCACGTCATCCGGCGTGATCATGCCCAGATCCCCATGACTGGCCTCACCGGGATGCACAAAAAAGGCCGGGCTGCCGGTACTCGCCAGGGTGGCCGCCAGTTTGTTGCCGATATGACCCGATTTACCCATACCGATCACCACAATCCGCCCCCGACAATGGAGCAGATAGTGACAGGCCTGAGCGAACCCAGCCCCCAGACGGGGGATCAATGCCGAAACCGCAGCCGCCTCTGTTTCAATGACAGCCTGGCCCAACTCAACCATCTGGGCCATCTCTTGTTCGGTGGGCGTCGGGGATCTTTTCATCTGAACAGTATGTACGGTTTGATTTGACATCTCAAAGTGGCACCACCACGGAGTAGAACAGCCAGGACTGGTAACCGACAAAGCAGAGCAGCAGCCCCAATCCCTCGATTCGATTGATTCGCCCCGGTTTGCCGAAACCGTAGCCCATCAGGAAAAGGAACAGGGTCAGGCCGAACATCACCGGCAGATCCCTTATCAGCACGTTGGGGGAGAAGACACCAGGCGCAACCAGCCCGGGAATACTCAGTACAGCCAACATATTATATAGGTTGGAACCGATCACATTACCGATCGCGATATCATCCTCACCCTTCATCGCACTGGTGATGCTGGCGGCAAGTTCCGGCAAACTGGTACCGATCGCCACGATCGTCAGACCGATCACCACATCGCTTACGCCGAGGGCCACAGCCACATTGGTCGCGCCCCAGACCAGCACCCTGGAGCTGATCAACAGCAGAATCAGCCCGCCGATCAACAGCAGTAGCGCTTTGCGGGTTGGTACATCGTGGGGAATCTCCGCATCGTACTCCCCGGCAATCGGGTCGGCCTCACCGGTTTTAGCGGTATAGATCATCCAACCGAACACCCCGACCAGTAAGACCAGCAGTATCCCGCCATCCAGCAAGCCCAGCTCCCCATCCAGCATCAGCAGGATGCAGATCACGGTCACCCCAAGCAGAATCGGATACTCCCGCTTCAGCACACTGGAGTGGACAGAGAGGGGTATCACCAGGGCCGTCACCCCGAGAATCAGGCCGATATTGGCGATATTCGAACCGATTGCATTACCAATCGCCAATCCCGGATTACCATTCACGGCCGCCATCACAGAGACCAGCACTTCCGGGGCCGAAGTGCCGAAACCGACCACGGTGAGGCCGATCAGCATCGGGGAAACCCCCAGATTGTCGGCCAAAGCCGCCGCACCACTTATAAACCGGTCGGCACTCCATACCAATACAACCAGACCCAGCAGAATAGAGAGACTATACAGCAACATGAATCAGAGCCTGTTAACACGATTCCAATGGGTTCCGCCAGAAAGAGCACCACGCCGGGTCGCTCGCCGTTCACTTGGCCTAACCAAACTTCTCTCTCCTCGCGCCTTTCATGACGCTTTTCAGACACAACAGGACCCATTGGATTGGTGTCAACTGGCCCTGGCAATTTTAATCCGTTAACCAAACTGCGTCAGCGGAATGGGGTCGCCTGGGTGACACTGGAAAACTGCATCGGCATTTACCCGTCCAGCGAGATCGCATGCCGGTGAAAGACCGACTCGGCCAACCAGAAAATAATCAAAGGTTTGAGATGATAGCAGAAAGCCAGAGCAAGATGCTTGACAAATATATCGGTATATTAGATAATTCAAACATACTGATACATCATGTTTCAGTTATCCTCCTTTGGTGGTATATACATTCAAGCGCAACATCCTCTGTTGCGCTTTTTTTTTGCCGGCGGGGGGACTGAATGCCCCAGAGCGCCCCCGGCGCTCAGGATCATGAAATAGTCCTTGTGCCAACCCATAGGATCATGTATTATCCGCCGTCTTTTTCGAAGCACAATAGTTCTCCATTGGAGCGACATCGGATGACTACTTTAAGCGCAAAGCCGGCTGAGGTCCGCCGCAATTGGTACCTTGTGGATGCAACAGACAAGACTCTGGGTCGTCTGTCCACTGAGATTGCACGACGTCTGCGCGGCAAGCATAAACCGGAATATACACCTCACGTGGATACCGGCGATTACATCGTCGTGGTCAACGCTGAGAAGATTCGGGTAACCGGCAACAAAATGTCCGACAAGATGTACTACCATCACACTGGTTATGTCGGCAACATGAAATCCATCAGCCTCGACAAGCTGCTGCAGAAAGCACCTGAGCGTGCGATCGAGCATGCAGTCAAAGGCATGATGCCGAAAAACCCACTGGGGCGCGCCATGTTCAAGAAGCTGCGCGTCTTCGCCGGCCCTGAGCACAGCCATCAGGCACAGCAACCTCAGCCCCTGGATATCTAAAGCAAGAGTTTAAGACCATGGCAGACACCCATATCACAACCGGACGCCGTAAGAGTTCCACTGCACGTGTCTTTCTGACCACCGGCAGCGGCAACATCACCGTCAACAACCGTCCGCTCGACGAATACTTCGGTCGCGAGACCGCCCGTATGGTGGTACGTCAACCGCTGGAGTCCACCGAGACCCTCGACAAGGTTGACATCAAAGTCACGGTCAGAGGTGGTGGCACCACCGGTCAGGCCGGCGCCATCCGTCACGGTATCTCCCGTGCCCTGGACGCCTATGACGAGTCACTGCACGGCGTACTGCGCAAAGCCGGCTTCCTGACCCGCGATGCTCGTGCGGTAGAGCGTAAGAAAGTCGGTCTGCACAAAGCCCGTAAGCGTCCTCAATTCTCGAAACGTTAAGTCTGGCTTGTGTTGCGGACGATTTCGTCCTGCACCAAGTCTGCAACTGGGGATTCGTCTAATGGCAGGACAACGGACTCTGACTCCGTATGTGGAGGTTCGAATCCTCCATCCCCAGCCAACGCTCAAAAAAGCCCACCATTGTGTGGGCTTTTTTTAGTTCTTGCTAAAACCCGCCAGGATGGAGGATTTGAACCGACAGAGGTTCGACACCGAAGCGAAGCGTAGGTGATCAGCTTCAGCTGACCCCGCAGGGGCGAGTAATCCATGTCTATTCAACAGACCAGGGGTATTCCAGCAGTCTCATCCTTCGTTTACAGTGAAAACGCCCCAAATGAGGGGCGTTTTCGTGAGATTGATTGACTAGGGGCTGGTTGATTTTTTCGTCAATCGTGACGCATCTTTGACTCGGCGTTCGGATCCACGCCGCCGCCACAACTTTTCGCTTTCAACAGCACCGAAGACCAGCAATCCAACCATCAATGCCCAGGCCCAGGCCAGACCGTCGGTTGGGGCGGTGCCGAACAGAGTGGTCATCGGCCCCCAGTAGGTGAACAGTACCTGTAGTACCAGCACTGCGGCGATTGCACCATAAATCCAGGGGTTGCTGCCCAGGACATCCCGCGACCAGGCTGCCCGAAGGTCTTGCCGAACACTAAGCAGGTAGAAAATCTGTCCCATGACAAGCGCATTGACTGCCGCTGTGCGTGAAGCCTCGAGTGCTTCCCCTCTTGCCAGTTCCCAAAGGAATACGCCGACCGTGCCGACAATCAGTACGCTGGATACCAGTGCGATACGCCACAACAGAAAACCATCGAGTATTGGTGACGAGGCGTTGCGTGGCGGACGCTTCATGATATCCCGTTCCGCGGGCTCGAATGCCAGAGTCAGCGCCAAGGTGACGGCTGTCACCATATTGATCCAGAGAATCTGAACCGGGGTGATCGGTAGTGTAAGCCCGAACAGGATTGCCGCAATAATTACCCCAGCCTGGGCACCGTTGGTGGGTAAGATGAACTGAATCGATTTGCGCAGATTCTGGTAGACCGTGCGCCCCTCCCTGACGGCGTGGGCAATTGAGACAAAATTATCGTCCGCCAATACCATCTCGGATGACTGTTTGGCGACTTCTGTGCCTTTGATGCCCATGGCTGTACCCACATCCGCACGCTTGAGTGCCGGGGCATCGTTGACACCATCGCCAGTCATCGCCACCAGTTCACCGCGGGACTGCAGTGCCGTGACAATCCTCAGCTTCTGTTCGGGGCTGGTGCGGGCGTAGACATCCACATCACCGACAACTTTCTCAAGCTCATCGTCCTTCAACGCGTCGAGCTCCATGCCCGTCAGAACATCATGACCGTTGCCAATGCCGATTTGTGCCGCAATGGCGCGCGCTGTCAAGGCATGATCACCCGTGATCATCTTTACCCGTATCCCCGCAGAATGACAATTACCGACCGCTTCGATCGCTTCGTCGCGGGGTGGGTCGATGATGCCGACTACCCCCAACAGGGTCAATCCGTCGGCAACATCATCATGCTCCAGTGAAACATCAGTGACTGGCGTCTTCTTTGTGGCTACGGCCAGTGTGCGCATGCCTTTCGACGCCAGCGAGTCTACTTGAGCCTGCCAAAACGTCTCATCCACAGAACAGGTGGACGTGCCATCACGCACATCACCACATCTGGGCAACAGGGCTTCGGGGGCACCTTTGATGGCAACGAGCGCCTCGCTGCCTTGGTTGTGACGCGTGGCCATGTAACGATAGGCAGAATCGAAAGGAATCGTGCTTTGGCGCGGATGAGCCGAGCGGGTTGGGATACTCTCCAGGCCCGCCCTGGCGGCTAAGGTGACCAGAGCACCCTCGGTCGGATCGCCTTCCGTACGCCAGAGGCCATCGGTCTCCTTGATCTCGGCATCACTGCAAAGCAGTACCGCTTGGGCTAGATCAGTGATCTCGTTGTGGCCGGTCTCACTACCATTCGCCCAGCGCAGTTCACCTTGTGGTTCATAGCCGGTGCCAGTCACAGTGATGGTACCCTGCGCGGTGACGACTGCCTGTACCATCATTTCGTTTCGCGTCAAGGTGCCGGTCTTGTCCGAACAGATTGTGCTGATTGCGCCCAAAGTCTCGACCGCAGGCAAGCGCCGTATGATCGCATTACGTCGTGCCATTCGTTGCACACCAATTGCAAGGGTGATCGTAACGATGGCCGGTAATCCCTCTGGAATCGCTGCAACAGCCAGTCCAACGGTTGCCATGAAGAGTTCAACCAGACTGTGGCCCGGTACGTCAGGGGTCAAAGCACCAAAAGCAAAAGTGAATGCGGCAAGAAACAGAATTGCAACTGTCAGCCAGCGGCCGAACTGATCGAGCTGACGAGTCAAAGGTGTAACGAGTGTCTGAACTTCAGTGAGCATTGCGTTGATACGCCCGAGTTCTGTATCACGACCAGTTGCCACAACCACACCGACAGTTTGGCCACCAGTAACGAATGTGCCTGAGTAAGCCATATTTTTACGGTCGGCCAGAACAGCATTGGCATCAACGGGTGTAGTCACTTTTGATGCCGGCACAGACTCGCCCGTTAGCATTGCCTCATCGATTTGCAATCGCGTGGATTCGATAAGTCGAATATCGGCCGGAACCTTATCGCCGGCTTCCAGCAATACGATATCACCTGGCACCAGATCCTCAGCAGCGATTGTGTCCCGTTGATTGTTGCGTACTACTGCCGCGGTGGGGGACAACATATTGGCTACTGCCTCAAGTGCCCGTTCGGCCTTGCCCTCCTGCAGAAAACCGACGATGGCGTTGATCACGACCACACCGATAATGACACCGGTATCGACCCACATACCTAATACGCCGGTCATCACCGCTGCGGACAAGAGTACGTAGACCAGAACATTGTGGAACTGCAGAATAAATCGCATCAAGGGTCCGCGTCTTTGGGGAGGTTCCAGCCGGTTTGGCCCATATCGTTCCAAGCGCTCAGTTGCATCTTTCGCCTGCAGTCCCTTTTTGCTGGTGTTCAATCGGCCCAAGCAGGATTCAATGGTTTCGCTGTGCCAGCTCTCGGGCTTGCTATCGGTTGATGAGGATTTCATTGGCTTCCCCTAAAATTTGTTCACATGGATTCAGATGTAGGAACATCCCCTTAGGAACTCTGATTCTTTCGTCTTGGGATAATTCGTAATCGTTGATTCGGATTTAGCGTCACTTAACGACGGTTTTTCCGAACTATGAGTATCGTGGTTTTTGTCGGCACCATGGCGAACGGGATAGTGCCTCGCTTGTTCTGCAGGACCACCCGGCTGGTTCAGTCGAGCAGTTGAAGGTAGTCAGCCCCTTCCTTGGCGTAGGCCTGAGATCATTCCTTGGTATCGGATCATGAGTGCGGATTGCGGAGTTAGATTGTAATTTATGTTGCAATATTTGGATGGGTACCCAGATTATCTAGTTAATTCAATATGAGGCTGGAATTAGCAAACGAATCCATACTAACTCCATCATTACCACTCTTTGCAACTGTTGTAATTCCAGACTTAGAGCTGAAATCTATATACAAGCTCTTTTAGCGTTCCACCAAGATGAGTAAGTCGAGAGACTGAGTCCGTCACTTTATGGGTAACCTCTTCAGCATCGACAGATAAATCAACAATATTATTTACATTGATACCGATCGTTTCTGCAACAACTGATTGCTCTTCAGCCGCCGTTGCGATATGGGTATTCATGTCAGTAATTGTTGCAACGGATTCGTTAATAGTAATTAACAGAAAAAAACAGCTAACAGATAATTTGTACATCACTACTACCCTTTATTAAAAAGACAAAACAACAGCGCTTCTAGTAAAGCTCATTTTTATATGCGTTCTTTTTAGCGATATTTTGAGTTATGTCTTTAATTATCATTGGTAAATTAGTTGAATGAATGCGCTGTGAATAATACCCACGCATAAGGCGGTCTATGCTGATGTTAGCGGTCAAATATTTATAATGTGGTCAGATTGGAATTTTATGACCGAAAAACAAGTACAGGAAGAATAACCGCAACACCCTTGCCTATCGGGACAGCAAAGTGGTGACAGAGTAAATTTTAGATACCAGGCTACCCGAACTCAAACCACTCAACTCCTCCAAACAAAAACAGGTCACACCCCGGTCGTTTTTCGGCCAGTCGATACCATCCCAACGGGAAGCGCCGTTACACCACTCGGCTTACAGTAGACCACCAGCGGATCACCGACCGGATTGAGTGATTCGTCGGTACGCAAACCGGCTAACAGTGATCCCCGGTCTCTGCGTGGCTCGGCATCCCAAGTTTCATAGTTGCGCCAATAGAAGCTGAATGCCATTCGTATCCTTATCCGCGGATGAAAACAGAGTCTTCCTGCCAGGCAAATCAATACAGGGTGAACTATTTTCCTAACTGTATTAGGGATCAATTAACTCTTGCCAATAAAAATACATCACTATCTAAGGCTTTGTGTAATCAAGTTCAAAAAAGATTTAATCACCCAGGAAGGCAGTAATGATCATGCAATGGAAATAGGCTTTTAACGCCTATAGGAATCAGATAGCGATCCTATAAACCCAGCGGATAACGGCACCGGAACTGAACAGGAATTCTATGCCCATTGACTTACCAAAGAAATCAAGTAATGGACCTTGGCCAGCAAGAAACTCCCTTAGTATTATTCATATTTTTTAGGCATACAGGTAGTTGAAAAAGTATATCGTTTATGTCGATCCAACAGCATCGGACCGATTATTGACCCAGGTCAAATATAAAGCCGATTATCGTCTCAATAGTGTTAAAGAAGTCAAATCTAACGACGCTAACCAAGAGTAATAATTCAGGGAATAGCTAATAATGGACCACTTGAGCAAGAAGCATCAGCCAGGATCCACTGTAGTTGTAGCAGTAGCATGCCTTACTAGTATTGGAGTCTTACTGGCCTTTCCGAACGAGAGTAACGCACGACTGATCGCCATACTCCTTATGATAGTCGTAGTGATCGCGGAAATTATCCAATATCGCAGACACACACTCACCACAGACCGACTTGCTCAACAAGAGAGTGAATTAAAGAGCGCGCTCGATAAAAACCATATCCTGAACGAGCAGCTTCACTATACAGAAAACCTCTTCATTCAATTGACGCCGATATGGAAGCGTCATATCGGAACATCACGCGCGCAAACGGCAGAAAGCGTGGAAAACCTCAGCGCGCGCTTTTCTGAGATCGCAAATGACCTTCAAGAATTGATGCAGACATCCCGAACCCACCAGGGAGAGGGAGGGATGGTCAAAGCCATCGAATCAGACAAAAAAAGCTTGTATTCGATGTTTACCGACATGAAGGAGATATTGAATACCAGCAATTCAATGTTCAGCAGAATCAACCACCTGACAGGTTTTGTTTCCGATCTCGACGAGATGGCCATGGAAGTCGAGAAAATAGCTGAACAAACAAACATGCTGGCGCTCAATGCCGCCATTGAGGCCGCACGCGCAGGTGAATCCGGACGCGGTTTTGCCGTTGTCGCCGACGAGGTACGCAACCTCTCGTCACAGTCAGGGGAAACAGGCGAGAAGATTGCCAACAAGATTGCCGATTTAATAAAGGAAATGAACGATTATTACAAAACAGCGGAGGAGAACAAGAACACCGAATCCAAAACGATAGGAAAAGAAGAGCAGCTTATAGAACAGATTATATCGAACCTGGAATCCCGAGCCGCCACCTTGGAAGAAGATAGCACCGTACTGCTCACGATGAACCAAAGGCTTGCCAAGCAAGTTGAACAGACCCTAGTCTCATTGCAGTTCCAGGATCGTGTCAGCCAGATCCTGGAGCAAGTGACGAACAGTATGGAACAAATAGAAGAATTGATTTCCCGGCGTCAAGAGCAACGGAAAACAGACGCTCAACCTGAAGTATTGGATATCAACGCTCTGCTTTCGAATATGAAAATCGAGTATACGACCCAGGAACAGCACAAAAATCACACTGCTGATGAAGAAGCCGAAGATATCCAACCGGCTGCTGCTCAGGGTTAAGTTACTTTCTTCT
>JAKSBX010000264.1 GCA_022360905.1 Chromatiales bacterium | reverse complement strand
GAACTTATTCGCCCGGCAGTTGACGGGCGGCTTTTCAGTACCGAGACCTCAGACACCGGCCTATCCGGTAATTACCTCCGCCTTTCAGCAGGCGTTCTATGAAATACACAATGGTGGCGATGTACAGGCTGCGTTGGACAAAGCGGTCGCCATTGTTGATCAGGATATCGACGATAATAGAGGTTATCCGCCAACTGAATAACAGGGACTATGTCAGCCGAGAAACCACATATGCGGGAACGTCGCAGCCTGGCCGCCCTGTTGATCAGTGCTCCCGCGCTGTTTGGCCTAACTCTGTTCGTCGCTGTACCGTTTTTCCTTGCTGTGGCGCTTGGTTTCACCAACCTCCGTCTTGGTTCACCGTTGCCACTCGAATGGCTGGGATTTGAACAGTATCGTCGTATCCTTACCGACTCGTCTTTCACTCGAGCCCTGATTAATAATCTGCTGTTTGCGCTCGTGGTGGTGCCTCTGCAGACTGTATTGGCGCTTTCACTCGCCTTGCTGCTTAACCAACGGTTGCGCGGTATCGCCTGGTTCCGCACCATCTTCTTTATGCCGGTGGTATTCCCCCTCTCTTTGGTGGCTGTGGTGTGGGTTTTGATCTATGCCCCTGGCCCCAATGGCATGATGAATGAATTTTTGCAGCTGGTCAGTTTCGGCAACTGGGTGCCGCGTGATTTTCTCCGCGACCCGCAATTGGCGCTGCCGGCCATTATGTTGACTTCAATCTGGCAGGGGGCCGGCTTTCAGATGGTTATCCTGCTTGCGGGCCTGCAGAGTATCTCATCCGAACTCTATGAAGCGGCATCCATCGATGGTGCCGGTCGTTGGCGGCAGTTTTGGCATGTCACTCTGCCGCAGCTAAGAAACACACTCATATTTGTTGTTTTGGTTACCTCGATTCTTGCGTTTCGTCTGTTTGATCAGGTGCAGATCATGACCAGGGGAGGGCCCCATGATGCGACCACTACTGTGATGTACGAGGCGGTAGAGGCTGCCTTTACCCGTCAACAGGTTGCGCGAGGCGCGGCAATGACCGTGGTTTTGTTTCTGGTGGTACTGCTGATTTCCTGGTTGCAGCGCCGGGTTGCCAGCCAGGAACGGGAGTTAAGCTGATGGGTTACGTCAAAGCGTTTCTAATCTATCTCTCTCTGTTGCTGATCGGGTTGCTGTTCATCACTCCCATCGTTTTCATGATATCCGGCAGCTTAACACCGGATGCCGGGGTGTTTGCACAAGCAGGGGGATGGGATGCCTTGTGGTCGGCCGGGGTATCGCTTGATAACTATCGCGACGTGTTTGCCCGTGTCGATTTTATGGGGTATCTATTCAACTCGTTATTCATCAACGGGATGATTGTGGGTGTGGGGTTGTTGGTGAATTCGCTGGCTGGTTACGCCTTTGCCCGTCTGCAATGGTACGGCCGCAATCTTCTCTTCAAGCTGGTGCTGGCTGTTTTGATCATTCCTTTGGAGGCGATTGCCGTACCCTTGTTTTATATGGTGTCCCTATTCGGTTGGCGCGATACCTACTGGGTACAGATCCTACCCTTTATCGCGAATGCCTTCTCGATTTACCTTTTCTACACCTTCTTCATAGGCATGCCCCGTGAAATGGAGGAAGCGGCGCGTATCGACGGGGCCGGTGTGTTGCGTACCTTTTACTGCATCATTGTGCCGAACGCCAAACCGGTTTTTGCCAGTGTGGCCGTATTGACCTTCCTGACTCAATGGGGTGCTTTTCTCTGGCCGTTGATGGTAACCAGCGGTGAAGATGTGCGCCCCTTGCCACTGGCTATCGCTACTTTCTACAGCCTGCCGCCGTTGCAATGGGGTGATATTTTCGCCTTTGGCGTAATGATGGTGACGCCGATACTGGTATTGTTCCTGCTGTTTCAACCCTGGTTCGTTCGTGGTGTTGTCACTAGCGGGATTAAAGGTTAAAGACTATGGCATCCGTGGAATATCGTCACATCAGCAAAGTTTATACTGATGACACCAGGGCCCTTGAAGATTTAAATCTGCAGGTTGAGGATGGGGAGATGATGGTGCTGGTGGGTCCGTCGGGCTGCGGTAAATCGACCGCGTTGCGCCTGCTGGCCGGACTGGATCCGGTCACCGAGGGACAAGTGTTGATCGATGGCAAGCCCGTGAATGAGTCTCCGCCACAACATCGCGATATCGCCATGGTGTTCCAGAACTATGCCCTCTACCCGCACATGACGGTGCGAGATAATCTCGAATTCCCGTTACGAATGATGAAACTCTCGAGAATGGAGAGAACAAAGCAGGTTGAAGAGACGGCTTACCTGTTAGGCCTGTCAGAACTGTTGCAGCGGCGACCCAAGGAGCTCTCCGGCGGTCAGTGCCAAAGGGTGGCAATGGGGCGCGCCTTAGTGCGTAAACCAAAGGTTTTTCTTATGGATGAACCACTGTCAAACCTCGATGCCAAGCTGCGCATCCAGATTCGCGCTGAGATTGCCGCGCTGCAGAAGCGCCTGGGAGTAACTACCCTCTATGTCACTCACGACCAGGTGGAGGCGATGACACTGGGTGATCGGATCGCGGTGTTGAATGGTGGTAGATTGCAACAGGTAGGGCGACCTCAGGAACTTTACGATAAACCGGATAACACTTTTGTTGCGAGTTTTTTGGGTAATCCCGGTATGAACATCTTCAGTGCAAGGTTAAACAGTGAAGCGGCAATAGTTGATCTTGCCGATGGTGGTTGGCAGATTCCATTGGAATCTCTGCTCGCGCAGAAGCCACAGATGAAACAGTATTTAGATCGTCCGCTTATGGCCGGGTTACGTCCGGAAGCCTTTTCTACCCAGATAACGCCAAGTGCCGAGGTGGTTGTCGAAGCGGTTGAGCCGCTGGGACATGAACGTCTGGTCTATTTTACGCCATCGGACACGATGTCTGGATCAGGTCAGGAAACGCTTGTTGCACGTTTGACCGGTTTGCCTAGGGAAAGGGTAGGAGAGTCGTTCCGGGTCGGTTTGGATCCGACGCGCCTATGCTTCTTTAACAAAGAAGGGGAAGTTATAGCTTAAAGGTAAAATCAGGCATGGATCTTAGAGATCAATGGATGGTTTTACATGTGACGAAGCGAGGTTATGCCGACAGTAACATGCAGCCGATTAGGGCCTGTTAACACTAATCCAATCGGCCCTACTATACGGCACAACATTTCGAGAGCAATTTCAAAGGGCTTGTAGGATCGAGCTGTCAGCTCAAAAGGGTCGGTCAGAAACTAGGCTGCCGAAGTATACTTCGTTTAGTAGTTCTGCCAACCCTCCCCACTTCCACTTTTTCAGCTTTGCTGAGAGTCGCTATTGGGTCTTCGCGAAGAATCATATAGCAATTAGCTAGCCAATGATAGCGGTACGCTAAACGACTCTAATTGCTCCGTCTGACACTTAACTCATGGAAACGAATAGTTTTAAAAGATATTGCTCAATTTAGCGGTCTGCTTTGGTTGGATGCTACTGGTCAGCTCATGAATCTGTTTGAGACGGCTGAAATGCCCCGGTTCAGCGTTGAAAAGTTTCGCGATAGCACGTTATTAAGGGCGTTTTTTGCTTGATCCGGAACACTTCATCCCGCCACATACGGAATTTGGAAATGATCATAGGTTCCTTAATAATTGTCCTATAGAGTATGATTGCAATCTGTTCTATCAGCGGGGTGATTGGAATATTCGATGAACCAGCACCAACAAACAGATTCACACTATATCAAACAGCTTGTTGCAACTGCAGACACCCACGCCATTGAGGCAAAAGAAGATATCTTCAATGAACAGGGTACAAAGCTGATTAGTGCGGGCACCCGTATCGACGATGGTTATTATCAAAAAATAATCCGGCACAAACTGGTTAAACCCATAGATGTTAGCTTGGGTATCGAGCATGGAGTAACCGTCGATGGTATTTCATGCATGATCCTCGATAACCCGGCCAATGACGATATTATCGGTTTCCTGCTGAAGGCATTCAGAGACAACACACTCCCCTCCCGCACCATCAGGCATATCAGGCTCAGCGGTCCGCTTTCGGTAAAGCTCACTGTCACACAGGAGCGCGAACCCAGAAAGTTTATTCACTCTCTGCAAGTGGCGCTGGCAGCGCTCTATATCGGGTACTGTGAACAACTCGAAGAAGAAGCGTTGACCCTGTTGATGACAGCGGGGCTGTTCCATGACCTGGGGGAGATGCATATCGATCCGCGGATATCGGATCGTAGTACGGCTCTTAGCCCCGAACTTCGCCGGCAGATCTATGCACACCCGGTTATTGCCTATCTAATCATAAAAGAGTGTCCGGAATATCCAGCGGATGTCAGCCAGGCAGTGCTCGAACATCATGAACGGCTTGACGGCAGCGGCTACCCCCGCGGTGTGAAAGGTGAGCAGATCAGCCTGTTTGGTAGAGTTTTAGCGGTAGCAGACCTCATCGTAGCCATGCTATCCCGCTCCAGCAACCGTGACTATCTCGCAACCAGCATGAAACTGAACACTGGGAAATATGATAAAACGCTCCTTCAGCACGTTCTCGCACTTTTCAAAAACAGTGAAGCATCGAAAGTTGAACCAGAGAACAAACCACAGGATCAAACAGCAGAGTTATGGTCTAAATTGGCCCACCTTCTGGTCCGGATACCACTAACTCAAAGTGAAGTAACCCCAGAAGAGAAAGCGGCACAAGCATTTATAGAAGAACACACTCAGACCTTAAGGCAAATAATCTCCAGTGCCGGCATTAATCCGGACAATATCGATGAAACGGTAAAACAGTTGATGGAAACCACTGAAGAGACGAGTGAACTCCATTCGATGGCCTTTGAGTCACTATACAGGATCCATGAACTGCTGAACGAGACGCGTCGTCGCTGGCCCTCGCTTTTCATTAAAGAAGAGAATAGGACAAGCACCACCCCTCTGAGTGACTGGTTACTGCTTTGTGAGGAAAGGCTGGAATTCTTGATCGCCAGTGAACATTAACCAGTAAAGGATCAGGTCAGGAAACGCTTGTCGCTCGTTTGACCGGTTTGCCGAGGGAAAAAGTGGGTGATTCATTTCGGGTCGGTTTGGATCCGACGCGCCTGCGCTTCTTTAACAAAGAAGGGGAAGTTATTGCTTAAAGTTAAAATCAGGCATGTATCTTAGAGATCAATAAGTGTATTAATGTTTATGGTCTGGTTAGTATAAGTACGCTCCATATATCTAGCCTCTAATGTCCGAAACTGATCGCTTTATTTTTCCGCGGGCTTTCAACGACTG
>JAKSBX010000089.1 GCA_022360905.1 Chromatiales bacterium | reverse complement strand
CAGATGGGTAATGCTCTGTTACGCATCAGCGAGGCGATTATCTCGGCCGCCATGGGGCAACATTTCAATACCGATCGATACCACACCCTGAATGCCTCCCTGACTGAGCTTAAGGCGGTGAATGAGATGGAAGGTCTGCAGGTGCAGACCATCGCACAGACCAAATCCGGCAGTGCCATCAATGCGGTCGCCAGTGCCGGTGAGCCTGGTTATCACGGGGTATTCAAGGATGGGGGTAAGCGTAAACTCAAGGAGGAGAAGCAACGGGTTGACGACTGGCATGAGATATTTCCCGGTCTGGCGCCGAAAATCCTGGCCTATAAAAAAAGTGGTGATTCAGCAGCGATGCTGATCGAACATCTGGCCGGACAGACCTTCGAGCAGATTCTGCTGAGTGGTTCCGATAAGCTGTTTCAGGAGAGCTTCACCCATCTCACCGAGACCTTGAAACAGGTCTGGGATGAGACCCGAACGGCCAAACCGGTCTCAGCCAACTATATGGATCAACTCGCCAAACGTATGGATGATGTCTATGCGATACATCCGGAATTCAATCAGAACAACATAGCCATCGGTAGCCAGAAGCTGCCCTCATTCGGCAAACTGCTGACACAGGTTCAGCAGCTTGAAGCTGATATCCAGGCGCCGTTCTCAGTCTATATCCACGGGGATTTCAACGTCGATAACATCATCTACGATCAACAGCAGCAACGGATCAATTTTATCGATCTGCATCGATCACGTTACATGGATTATCTGCAGGACATCACGGTATTCATGGTTTCGAACTATCGCCTGCAGGTGTTCGATCCCAGGGTGCGGCAGCGTATTGCCATGATGAGTCATGGTATCTATCGCTTTGCCCGTGGCTATTCGAAAAAGGTCAAGGATGAGAGCTTCGAGGTCAGGCTGGCACTGGGCCTGATACGCTCCTTTGTCAGTTCCACCCGGTTTATTCTCGATAAATCCCTCTCCAGAGCGATGTTCTACCGGGCACTCTATCTGATGGAGCAGCTGCTGGCGGCAAACGCTAAATCCAAACGTCGCTTCAAAGTACCCATAGAGGAGATATTCATTGGTTAAACCGAAAATCGGGGTTGTCGGTATACCCGGTAAATGGTCGACGGAAGTATTGGCCGATGCGGTGGCTGAGGCTACCGGCTACCGATTGGTCATCGACATGGCCGAAGTGACCGCAGAGCTGGACAGTGGCAGATTGCTCTATCGGGGGGAGGATCTGACACAGCTCGATGCACTGCTGGTGAAGAAGATCAGTGCGCGATACAGCCCCCATACCCTCGATAGGCTGGAGATGCTGCGACAACTGGAACTGGCCGGGGTGCGGGTATTCAGCCGGGTTGAGCGGATCATCCGCCTGATCGACCGGCTCAGCTGTACCATGTCCCTCTACAATGCCCGTATACCCATGCCTGAGACCCGTGTCACCGCGGATCCCCAGGCAGCCGCCCAGGCGGTCGAGGCGTTTCAGGAGGCCGTGTTCAAACCTCTCTATTCCACCAAAGCGAGGGGCATGACCCTGATCGAGCACCAGAGCGGTCCTGAGCAAGTGGCGAGAGAGATTGCCGAATTTCGCAGCCTGAATCCGGTGATGTATATCCAGAAAAAGCGGGAACTGCCGGGCAAGGATCTGGGGATGGTATTTCTGGCCGGAGAATATCTGGGGGCCTATGCCCGGGTGGGCAAAAAAGGTGTCTGGAACACCACCATTCTGAGTGGTGGACACTACGAAGGCTATCAGGCGAGCGATGAACTGATCGAACTGGCCAGCCGGGCACAGGCGGTCTTCGGGCTCGATTTCACCACGGTGGATGTGGCCGAGACGGACCGGGGACCGGTGGTCTTCGAAGTTTCCGCATTCGGCGGATTCCGCGGTGCACACGAAGGGATGGGCATAGATATACCTTCCCGTTATGTGGCCTATGTTATGGAGGCGTTATCAGCGTGACTCTACCGGCCGATGATCATCGACAGATGATGAGCAAAACCGCTGCTGAACTCTTGCTTCAGGGGCAGACCCTGTGCGAACCCCCCCTCTATCTGAACCTTGGGGAGTTCTCTGTTGCCATCAAATCGAACAGCCAGCGACTGCTGACCCGTTTGGCTAGCTACTTTTCCCACCTGCCGCAACAGGCCGTCGACGATGCGTTGCCGATTGTGGCCATTGACAGCGAGGTGCTGCAGACTGGTATCCAGTTTACCGACTGGAAACGGGAGCCGGGAAAAACCGGCCGCAAGGATGCCTATCTGGAGCTCCCGGACGGTCGACTGATTCTGAAAGTCCGTACCGGCATGCTGTTTCTGCAGAGCCGGGACCACTGTGTTGCGGCCGGACCCTGTCTGACCTATGACAATCAACTGGTCAATTTCATCAATTCGCAAATCATGAACTGGCTGCAGAATCGGGATTGGCTGATCTGTCATGCAGCGGGCCTCATGCTGGGTGACAGTGCCTTGGCGGTGGCCGGCTTTTCCGGCGGTGGCAAGTCGACTTTGATGCTGCATCTGATGGAGCACCCACAGAGCCGTTTCCTGACCAATGACAGACTGTTTTTGCGGGAGTCCGATGAGGTTGTCGAGGCGGTCGGTATCCCCAAGCTGCCGCGCATCAATCCCGGCACTGTGGTCAATAATCCGCGCCTGCAGACACTCATCGATGAGCCACGCCGGAGTGAGCTGTTACGGATGCCGAAACAGGCGTTGTGGGAGCTGGAAGAGAAGTTCGATGTGGATGTCGAACACTTCTACGGCCAGGGACGAATCGATACCAGCACTGCCGTGGCATTGGCCGGTCTGATTATCCTTAACTGGCATAGGGACTCTGAACAACCCGTTACCATGAGCCAGGTTTCAATCAGCCGAAGAGCGGAGTTGTTGAAGGCGGTGATGAAGTCCTCGGGGCCCTTCTACCAGGATCTATCGGGTCGCTTTCTTCAGGATGAAGCGCCGTTACCCACTGACCCTTACCTGGCGTTATTGGATAGAATTTGTGTCTACGAGGTGTGTGGAAGACTGGATTTTGAAGCATTGACCGAGATCTGCTTTGCCGAGTGGGGCTAGCTGGGATGGATTGTATGGACAGATCAGTTTTTAACCGTGGTTTACAAGGCATCACCTTTGAGTAGTTGTAGAGTAGTGATTGGACTGTCGTTAATATGGCCGGGATTATCTAAGAGGTAGAGACAATGGCACGTGAATTGTTGTTGCTCAGGCACGGAAAGTCTGACTGGAGTGAACAGGTGGAGGACTTTAAGCGTCCACTCAAGGATCGTGGCAAACGGGGAGCGCAACGTATCGGTGTCTGGTTGCTGCAACATCAGCTTCAGCCCGATTATGTGGTCAGTTCACCCGCTGAGCGAGCCATCATCACGGCACAGAAGGCGGTTAAGGTGATGGGGCAGGATGCAGATAACATCATCCAGGATCGACGTATCTATGCGGCAAGAGTGGAAGACCTGCTGCAGGTGCTTGCCGAGGCACCCAAGAGCGCCAAGCGGGTACTGATGGTGGGCCATAATCCCGGTCTCGAAGCCTTGACCGAGTATCTGGAGGGTAAGCGAATCCCGTTACCCAAGGATGGTAAGTTGATCCCTACGGCAACCCTGGCCAGAATCAGCATGCCCAACGATTGGAAAAAGCTGCGCCCGGGGGATGGTACGCTGGATTCCATAACCCGCGCCAGCAGCCTGGATAAGAAATTCCCCTTTCCGGATCACTCCAGCAAGGAGATGCGTGATCGACCCGCCTACTACTATAATCAGTCTTCCGTGATTCCCTACCGTATCAAGGGGGGCAAGCCGGAGATCCTGCTGGTTAGGTCGAGTAAACAGAAACACTGGGTGGTGCCGAAAGGGATCAGCGAACCCTGGCTGACCCTGCAGGCATCCGCAGCCAAAGAGGCACTCGAAGAGGCGGGTGTCGAAGGTGAAGTGGGGAGTGAATCCCTCGGCAGTTACAACTACGCAAAATGGGGCGCCGAGTGTTCGGTTCAGGTCTATCCCATGCGGGTCAAAAAGCTGATCCCGGAAGATGAGTGGGAAGAACGTCATCGGGGTCGGGAGTGGCTCTCACCAGACAAGGCGATTGAGCGTATCAAGCAGGCTGAACTCAAACCGATGATCAGGAAACTGGCAAAAATGGTTGAAAAGAAGAACGCCAAAAAGTGATGAAGAGCATGCCGTTCCGTTCTACGTTATCCGGATTGATAGCCCATGCCTAGGGTCATTGCAGCCCTATTAAGGCATGGAGATTATCATCAGCTGAAGGATACCCCCAGTGCCTGGCAGCCCTTTCCCTTGACTGAACAGGGTCGTCAACAGGCCAGGCGCTCCGTCACGTTGCTGAGTGGTGCGCTGCAGATGTTTAATTGGGATCTCTGTCCTGTGATCGACAGTTCCAATCTATTGCGAGGATGGCAAACCGCAGAATTGATCCGGCAGGGTTTCAGTGATAAAGCCTCGATACCACTATCGATTGAAGGCTTCGATGAACTGGCCGAACGGAGTATGGGGTCAGCGGCCAACTTGACCCGGCAGACCATCGAATCCCTACTGCAGGATGATCCGCGCTTTGAAACGCCACCAGCCGACTGGAAGTCGAACAGCCACTATCGACTCCCTCTGCAAGGTGCTGAATCGTTGATGCAGGCCGGTGTCAGAGTGGCCCGTCATCTGGATCATCGGCTTGCCGAGTTACAACATCAGGTCGATACCGATACGGTAAAGCTTTTTGTCGGTCACGGTGCGGCATTTCGCCATGCGGCACACCATCTGGGGGTGATGGAATTCGATCAGATTGCGGCTCTGAGCATGTATCACTGCCGACCAGTTTTTCTTGAGCGCCGCTACGCAGGGTCCTGGCGTCATCTAACCGGGGAATGGAAGGTCCGCTCACGAGGAGAGGCATTTGTCGATTAGCGCTGACAACAAAACCGATAAGTATCATCATAAACGACTCCCCAAATACCGGGGGCTGAAGTGGATCAAACCCGATCTGCCAACTTCCAGTGAGCTCTGGCCACTTGGTAAGCATCGTTCCATCGTCAAGGAGCGTGGGCAACGCAATACCACAGATTTTCTGCTTACCGAAGTGTTGGGTAAGGAGAAGTGGCGATGGCCAAAGCGGGAGCTGTTTTTCTTTTCCGATCTACATGCTGATGCAGATGCCTTTATCTCCTCACTGGTTGCCTCCGGTGGCGTAAGAAAAACCGGTGAACAGGACAATGACCTCAAGTTGACCCGTCGCGGCCGAGAAGCCTACTTCGTGATTGGCGGGGATTGTTTTGACAAGGGGCCAAGCAATCTGCGGCTGCTGCGGGTTGTCCGGCAGTTAAAGAAGTTGGGGGCGAAGATCACCCTCCTGGCCGGCAATCACGATATCCGTATCAAGCTGGGCATCTCTTCGGTCGGTATGGAGCCTGACCCGAGGCATGATCACTTCTTCATTCGTATGGGCAGTAAGGCGATCCCGATGTTGCGCGAAATCGCCGACCAGTACCTGCAGGATAAATCCGCTTTGAAGGGGATACCGTCAACCCGTGACTGTCGACGTCTGCTCTACCCGCCGAAGCGGTGGTTTAAAGAGTTTCCGAAGATGGCGAGCTGGGTCATGCCGGACAACCGCATGGCCAGAGAGTTGAAACGGCTGAGAGAGAAGATTGATCAATTCGAATCCGATTGTGAAAAGGCCGGTCTGACGCTGCGTCAGGTCTATGCGGCGGTACTCAAATGGCAGAGTCTGTTTCTCAAAGCCGACGGTGAGTTCAGCTGGTTCTTCAAAGAGATGAAACTGGCTGTTCATCATGGCTCGTTTCTGTTTGTCCATGCGGGCATCGACGATCGGATGGCAAAACTGATCAATCGTAAAGGGGTTAAATATCTCAACAAACAGTTCAAGGAGGATGTGGATGATGAGATCTTTGAATTCTATTATGGGCCGCTTGCCAATCTGATCAGAACCAAATATCGGGATGTGGACATGCCGCTGACCCGTAAAGGGGTCAGGTTGATGAATGAAGTGGGTATCTATGCGATTGTGCATGGTCATGCCAACCGCTATCACGGTCAGCGAATCATGTTGCGCAAAGGCATGCTCAACTTCGAGTGTGATACAACCATCGACCAACACTCGCGGAAAAAAGAGGGCTTGAAAGGAGAGGGTGCGGCCGTGACCATATTTCATCCCGATCGACTGGTGTTGGGGATCAGCACCGACTATCCCCAGATCAAGGTGTTCGATCCAAAATCGATTATCGTCAAGAGAAAAAGCTCATGAGGCAAGGCAAAAAGAATTTTCGACATGAATCCCTGCAGGACTGTGCCTCCATAGAACGCCTGTTGAAATCGATCACCCAGGGCATCGGCAAAGGCAGTCTGGTACTCAGTGATGATGAGGATGAGATGGAGCTGAAGCCCGATGGATTACTGCAGCTTAAAGTGACCGCCTCGCAGGACTCGGAAAAGCATCGGCTGAATCTGCGAATCACCTGGACGGCGGCCGAGAGTGAAGGGATCAAACAGAAAAAGCTCAAGGTCAAAACGGATTGACTGGCTGTTTTACCAAGGGCTTTTGGCCGCGAATGGACGCCAAATACCGCTTAAAGGCCGCAAATCGTTTTGGTTATTAAACAGACCTGAATGGTGCTTACTCAAACTCTATTTGGTGGGGCATGGCCCCACCCTACACCCTGAAACCAATGGTAGGGTGGGGCCATGCCCCACCAAATACGCTTTGATTAAACGCAATGAACCACCATGGCGCTTACTGAGCTACCATCAGTATTAATACTGTGGGAGAGGGGCTTCCATGCTTACCTCTTGGGAAATTGGGAGTTAACGGAATCACCTTGGTGTTTTTTAATGGAATTACAAATATGGTTATAAAAGGACAGTGAATTGTTATTGTATTTGCGATTATTAGCGGTGATTGGCGTTCATTTGCGGCATCATATTCACGATCCATTAACAGGCCCGATGTGAAGCTTATGATCGATTCAACAGAACAGATTCATGCATTGTGTCAACAGTTGGCAGAGCTGTTGCGAAGTCGAGGTCAACGCCTGGTGGTTGCCGAGTCCTGCACCGGTGGCTGGGTGGCCAAGGTTTTGACCGATCTGCCTGGCAGCAGCGATTGGTTCGATCGGGGTTATGTCAGTTACAGCAATCAGGCCAAACAGTCTATGTTGGGAGTCAGCAGTGAGACTCTGGCCCAGTTTGGGGCGGTCAGTCTGCAGACCGTGGGGGAGATGACCCGTGGGGCACTGCAGCAGAGTGGGGCGGACCTGGCTTTGGCAATCAGTGGCATTGCCGGCCCTGGTGGCGGCAGTCAGGATAAACCGGTGGGTACGGTCTGTTTCAGTTGGCAGATGGCCAACCGGGAGCCCCGGCTTGAGCAGTGCTGCTTTGCCGGTGACCGGGATCAGGTCAGGCTGCAATCTGTGGATCACGTCCTGCGCCATATGATCAGGTTAATTGAAAATGCCTGACCAACGTCTGTTTTTCGCCCTCTGGCCAGAGGCGGAGGTAAGAGAGGCACTGCTGCAACAGCTGTCGGTTGGTCCACAGGTGAAAGGGCGCCGGCACAACCCGAACGATCTGCATATGACCCTGGTATTTCTCGGACAACTCCAGGGGCGAAAACTTGCCTGTATCGAACAGGCGGCCGAGTCAGTCTCGGGCCAGAGGTTCGAACTGAGCCTCGACCACACAGGCTATTGGCCCAGACCGAAGATCGTCTGGATAGCCCCCCAATCGACACCCGAGCCGTTGATTCAACTGGTTGATGGTTTGAAGCAGCAGCTTGCGGGATGTGGCTTCGAACCGGAGCGACGAACCTATCGACCCCATGTAACCCTCTACCGCAAGGCGCAGCGCATCACACCCTGGCAGTTGGCAAAACCCAGCCAATGGCCGGTCAAAGAGTTCGTGTTGGCGTCGTCGAACAATCCAGCGCCGAATCAGAGCCGCTATAAAATTCTGCAACGTTGGCCGTTGGCATAGATGGGTTCGGTGGAATGGTTGTTTGATTTTTTAGTCCGCAAATGAACGCGGATGAACGTAAATATTTTTTTGATCTGGGAAAGAACAAAACAGTCAGTTCCAAGGCTATCTAAATAAATCACTAAATAATTTGCGAATCCCATTTGCGTTTATTGGCGTTCATTTGCGGACTAAAAATCTTAAAAAAAGCAGCACTACTCTGCGGCCCCATACTCGTTTGCGGACGGATTGTTCTCCAGTATGTAGTCCACAAATGCCCGATCGGCCCGGGAGAGGTATCCCTCTTTTTTCCAGGCAAGGGAGAGATCGAGATAGACAGGGTCGGTGAACGGCACGGCTACCAGGTCCTGCTGTGGGTCCTGTTCGATCACCATGCGCAGGAAGGTGCTGATGCCGAATCCCTGGCGGACGATCGCTTTTGTCAGTGGAATCAGATTGGTTTCGAAGGCGATGATCGGCGCCTCTCCCCGCTGTTGGCTGAAGCGTTCGATGAATTCCCGCAGAAAGTAGCCCTGCTTGAAGACCACCAGTTCCTGACTGAAAAACTCATCCATGGTGATTGAGGGTTTGCTGGCAAAAGGGTGCTCTTTGGGTACGCAGGCGACCATCTCTTCCCGGGTCAGAAAACGGGTCTCAAGATCGGCGGGCGGGGCATCCGCCACCACCACCCCCAAGTCGAGTTCACCGCTGCGGATCATCTCCTGCAAGCGTCGGGTTCCCTGTTCGAACACGGAGAGCCGCAACTCCGGGTAGCGGTGTTTGAAGCCCATTAGAAAGGGTGGGAAATAGTAAGAGCCCAACATACTCGGGATACCGATCCGTACCTCACCCTTGGTCAATCCCCTGAGCTCGCTCATCTCCAGATTGGCGATACTGGCCTGTTCCAACAATCGATTCGCATGTTGCAGCAATACTTCACCTTCGGTGGTGGCGGTGATCTGGCGTTCACTGCGCTGCAACAGGGTGAGCTCCAGTTCACTCTCCAGTTTGCGGATCGCAATGCTGATGGCGGGTTGGGCAATATGCAGATGGCGTGCGGCCGCACTGAAACCACCTTGCTCCACCACCGCCTTGAAATAACTCAGCTGTTTCAAGTTCATAATCAAAAAATATTAAAAATATATAAATAATATATTTTCATTATAGTTGCTGGCTGGTTAATCTCAATACACCTTCACTACATGACCTGCGAGATGATTCAGACCCACACCACAGACTTCTGGCGCGCCACCCTGGCCCTCTGCATCGGCTCGGTGATGGTGTTCAGCAATCTCTATATCACTCAGCCGCTACTTCCTCAGTTGACGGAGGTGTTTGGTATCGACTCCCTGCAAGCCACTCTGAGTCTCTCGGTTGCCACACTCTCGCTGGGTGGGGCGCTGTTACTGTTGGGTCCCCTGTCGGATGCTTTCGGTCGCCGGGTGGTCATCCATACCAGTCTGTTGCTGTTGTGCCTGACAACTTTTGCCACAGCTTTTGTCTCGGATTACCACACGCTGCTGGTTTTGCGTGGTCTGCAGGGCGTCTTCATTGCCGGACTGCCGGCCGCCGCTATGGCCTACATGGGGGAGGAGTTTGAACCCCAGGGACTGTTGCTGGCGGTGGGGCTCTATATCGGCGCCAATTCACTGGGCGGTGTTTCCGGGCGTCTGATCAGTGGTCTGGCGGCCACCGAATGGGGCTGGTCCAGCAGTTTTCTCGTGCTGGCGGGTTTTGATCTGCTGTGCGTGGTGGCGGTAATTTGGCTGCTGCCGGCCTCCAGTCGATTCCAGCCCAAACCTTTTCGCCCGGCACCGGTGATTCATGGCTTGGCCACTCATTTGCGCAACCCGCTGATTCTGATGGCCTGTGTAGTGGGCGGCCTGAATTTTATGATTTTTGTAAATCAGTACAGCTATATCACCTTTGTGCTGGCGGCGGAGCCGTTTGGGCTCTCATCCTCCTGGTTGGGTATGCTGTTCCTGACCTATCTTTCCGGTACCCTGGCGGCAGCGCTTTCGGGACGCCTGGTAAGAGATCGCTCCCAACCCATCGCCATGGGCGTGGGGATCGTGCTGTTCATGTGCGGTACCCTGTTGACCCTCAACCAGCAGTTGTTCTGGATCATTAGCGGTCTGTTCATCAATGCACTCGGCTTTTTCTTTACCCACTCCCTGGCCGCAGGCTGGGTGGCGGGGCATGCCAAGCGGGCCCGGGGCAGCGCCACATCTCTCTACTTGATGTTCTATTATGCCGGAGCCACCCTGGGTGGTTTCTATCTTGAACCCTTTTGGCGTTGGCTGGGGTGGTCCGGTGTGGTTGCCGCATCCCTTTTGATCCTGGGCTTAACCCTGGGGTTGTCTCTATGGCTGGCCAGGTTCGAGAAGGCGCGCGCTTCCGTATGGGTTTCAGAGGCGACTCAACAGGCGGATTCGGTTGCCTCATAGGCCGGTTTTGCGCTAACCTTAGGTACTCAAAATGTTCTATTATGAATAGTGGGAAGTCACTGATTATTGATTCTATTGGGAAACCAACACCTTAGGGTGAACATAGCAAAATAATTTTAAGTATCGGTTTTTGAGACTCATGACATGAGTTTGTGGCCGTGTGATAATCCCGCCATCAATTTCGACGATAAAAGTTTACAGATGAGGGTCCACCGAATGGATGATAACCGTGCAAAGGCTTTAAGCGCCGCTCTGGGTCAGATTGAGAAGCAGTTCGGCAAAGGTTCTGTGATGCGTATGGGCGACACCAGTGCCGTGAGGAACATCGAAGCCATCTCCACCGGCTCGCTCACACTGGATATCGCCTTGGGCATCGGCGGTCTGCCGAAGGGCCGGGTGGTCGAAATCTACGGGCCTGAATCCTCCGGTAAGACAACCCTCACCCTGCAGGTGGTGGCCGAGGCGCAAAAGATGGGTGGCACCGCGGCGTTTATCGACGCCGAGCATGCCCTGGATCCTCAGTATGCCGAAAAACTGGGGGTCAATGTGGACGAGCTGCTGGTCTCTCAACCGGATACCGGTGAGCAGGCACTGGAGATCACCGACATGCTGGTACGCTCCGGTGCGGTGGACGTGGTGGTGGTCGACTCGGTGGCGGCGCTCACGCCCAAGGCGGAGATCGAAGGGGACATGGGCGACTCCCATGTGGGGCTGCAGGCCCGTCTGATGTCCCAGGCGCTGCGTAAGCTGACTGCCAATATCAAACGAACCAACTGCCTGGTGATCTTCATCAACCAGATCCGCATGAAGATCGGCGTGATGTTCGGCAATCCGGAGACCACCACCGGTGGTAACGCCCTTAAATTCTACTCATCCGTTCGTCTCGACATCCGTCGCATCGGTGCCATCAAAAAGGGCGACGAGGTGGTGGGTAACGACACCCGGGTTAAAGTGGTCAAAAACAAGGTGGCGCCGCCGTTCAAGCAGGTACAGTTTGAAATTCTCTATGGTGAGGGTATCTCCCACCAGGGTGAGATCATCGAGCTGGGTGTACAGCAGGGCATCGTCGATAAATCCGGCGCCTGGTACAGCTATAACGGTGATCGCATCGGCCAGGGCAAGGAGAACGTGCGCAACTTCCTCAAAGAGAATCCCGATATCGCCGATGAGATTGAAACCCGCATCCGGGCCGAGCTGCTGCCATCACCCGAGGCGGAAGAGGCATTGGAAGAGGCGGAAAGCTGAACCAGCCGGACTATTCAGAAATCGAAACCGCTGCGGTCAAGTTACTGGCCGCGCGGGAACACTCCCAGGAAGAGCTGCGACGGAAACTGCTGAGTCGCCACTTTGATGAGTTGCTGATCGAGCAGGTTCTGGAGGGGCTGACAAACGCATCCCTGCAGAGTGATGGGCGGTTTGCGGAATCTTTCGTCGAAAGCCGGGTGAGAAAAGGCCAGGGACCTCTGCGCATCGGTATGGAGCTGCGTGAGCGGGGTATCAGTCAGGTGCTGATCGACGAAGCATTGGTGCCCTATGAAGATCAGTGGCCAGAGCGGCTGAGTGAGGTCCATGATGCCAAGTATGGCGCCATCAGGGCAGAGTCGAACAAAGAGCTGGCCAAACGGGCCCGCTTCCTGGAATCCCGTGGTTTTCCCAGTGAATTGATTCGCCGTCTGTTACTGGATTAGGCTGTTGATCACTTCCCTTTGGGTTTTGCCACCCAATTCACAACGCTACTCCCTGCCACTCTTATCCCAATGAATTCAATCACTATGGTGTTAGCGGGTTCATTAGAGTCCTTTTCTCCGGCCGATTGCGATTTGAGGTATGAAGCGCATACCACAGCAGAGGCTGAAGGCCAGAAGAAACAGAAATTATCAGAGCGCCAAACCCGGATGGGAGAGAAGCTCCCCTCTCCCCTTGTGGGAGAGGGGCCGGGGGAGAGGGGGAGTATTAATCAACTCAATCAACTGTATCAAAAAACCGCAATACAGGGATTGATGGGTGAGTACAGATAATACTTCAACTACACCTTAAGCTTGCCTTCACCCTCTCCCCAACCCCTCTCCCATAAAGGGAGAGGGGCTTACACGCCTGATTCCGGGGTGGCGGGTAAACTGTAGCTTCCGGCATGAACAGTTACACGATAAATTTTAGTGCAACAAAACGGGCTTTTTTTCTCGGTTCCTGCTATCTTTTGTCGTTTGTTTTTTATCAGTAATTTTACGCCTAAATCATGAAGACCAGCGCTGACATCCGTAGAGCCTTCCTGGACTATTTTGCCCAACATCAGCATGAGGTTGTGGCCAGTAGCCCATTGGTTCCACAAAACGATCCAACCCTGCTATTTACCAATGCCGGCATGGTGCAGTTCAAGGATGTTTTTCTCGGTCGAGAGAAGCGGGACTACAGCAGAGCGACCAGTTCGCAGCGCTGTGTCAGGGCAGGCGGAAAACACAACGATCTGGAGAATGTGGGTTATACCGCCCGTCACCACACCTTCTTCGAAATGCTGGGCAATTTCAGTTTCGGCGACTACTTCAAACAGGACGCCATCAAGTATGCCTGGCAGTTTCTCACCGAAACCATTGGCCTGCCGGCCGAAAAGCTGTGGGTTACCGTCTATCAGGATGACGAGGAAGCCGCCGATATCTGGCTCAACGAGATCGGTGTTGACCCGGCTCGATTCACCCGCATCGGGGACAAACCTGGTGGCAAACGCTACGAGAGCGATAATTTCTGGTCGATGGGGGATACCGGTCCCTGTGGCCCCTGTTCAGAGATTTTCTACGATCATGGCGAAGCGATCTGGGGTGGCCCTCCAGGTACCCCAGAGGAAGAGGGGGATCGCTATATCGAAATCTGGAACCTGGTGTTCATGCAGTACAACCGGGATGCGGATGGCGTCATGACCCCGCTGCCCAAACCCTCTGTCGATACCGGCATGGGACTGGAGCGGCTCGCGGCGGTACTGCAGCACGTCCACAGCAACTATGAGATCGATCTGTTTGCCCATTTGATCGACGCGGCGGCCAAAGCCACCGGTTGCGAGAACCTGCAGGAGAAATCTCTGCGGGTTATTGCGGATCACATCCGCTCTTGCGCTTTCCTGATCGTTGACGGGGTATTGCCCTCCAATGAGGGGCGTGGCTATGTGCTGCGCCGGATCATCCGCCGTGCAATACGCCATGGCTATATGCTGGGAGTGAAAGACGCCTTTTTTTACAAGCTGGTGGCACCCCTCTGTGAGGAGATGGGCGAGTTCTATCCCGAGCTGCTCAAACAGCAATCCCAAGTGGAAAAGGTTCTGCGACTGGAAGAGGAGCGCTTTGCCCAGACTCTGGAGCAGGGCATGAAGATCCTCGAAGAGACAATCAGCAGTCTGCAGGACAAAGTGATTCCCGGCGAGACCGTTTTCAAACTTTACGATACCTATGGCTTCCCCAAGGATCTGACCGCGGATATCGCCCGTGAACATGAACTGAGTATTGATCAGGAAGGTTTCGAAGCGGCGATGGCCGAACAGCGTAAGCGGGCCCAGGCCGCCAGTCAGTTCGCGGCCGGCGATGCCGTCGATATCACGCTGGATGAGGCCACCCGGTTCACCGGTTACGAAGGGCTTGAAGAGACCGCAGAGGTTGTCGCGCTGTTGAAGGATGGTGCCCCCGTCGATCAGCTGTCAGCGGGCGAGCAGGGCATGGTGTTTCTCAACCATACTCCGTTCTATGCCGAATCCGGCGGTCAGGTGGGTGATCTGGGTGTCCTGGAAGGCAACGGCCTGTTGTTCGAAGTTGAGGATACCCGCAAGCAGGCCGGTGAGCTGTTTGCTCATATCGGCAAGCTCGAAGAGGGGGTACTGAAGGTTGGCGATCGGGTGACGGCCCAGGTCAACGCCTATACCCGCCAGGCCACGGCGCTCAATCACTCTGCCACCCATCTGCTACACGCCGCTTTGCGTCAGGTGCTGGGCGATCATGTGGCGCAGAAAGGCTCACTGGTGGATGCCGAGCGGTTGCGTTTCGACTTCTCCCATTTCGAGCCGATCACCCGGGAGCAACTGCAGACTATCGAGCAGATGGTGAATGAGCAGATTCGCTATAACCATCTGGTCAACACCGACATCATGTCTCTGGATGAGGCGAAAAATTCCGGCGCCATGGCCCTGTTCGGTGAGAAATATGATGAACAGGTACGAGTCCTGAGCATGGGGGATTTTTCCACCGAACTGTGTGGCGGCACCCACGTCAATGCAGTTGGGGATATCGGGCTGTGCAAGATTACTGCGGAGACCGGAATCGCGGCCGGTGTCAGGCGTATCGAGGCGGTCACCGGTCAGCGGGCCATCGAATGGATGGAAGCGGATGAGGAGCGAGTGCAGCGGGTTGCCGAGATGATCAAGTCAGGACGTGACGAGATCGAAGACAAGCTGACTCAGATTCTGGATCGCAACCGCAAGCTTGAAAAAGAGCTGGAACAGCTGAAGGCCAAACTGGCCAGTGCAGCCGGTAGCGATCTGGCCGCTTCAGCGGTCGCTGTTGGCGAGGTCAAGGTATTGGCCGCCAACCTGGATGGTGCGGATCCCAAATCCCTGCGCGAGACCATGGATCAGCTGAAGAACAAACTGGGTTCGGCGGTGATTCTGTTGACCGCCGTGGCGGGTGGCAAGGTCTCTCTGGTGGCCGGTGTTACCAAGGATCTCACCGGTAGCATGAAAGCGGGCGATCTGGTCAAACTGGCAGCTGAGCAAGTGGGCGGCAAGGGTGGCGGTCGTCCCGATATGGCACAGGCGGGTGGCAGCAACCCCGATGCCATTCCTCAGGCACTGGAGCTGGTCGAGCCCTGGGTCAGAGAGAAACTCGGTTGAGCATCCGTTAATATTTCCTAAGCCTACGGATTCAGGACACTTTCAGATGAGTTGTGATGCATTGTGTGTTTCAACTCATCTGCCAATGGTGTTAAATGAGCAACTTTTTATTGACACATTTTTTACAGGACTTTGAACAGACATGGCACTCATAGTGCAAAAATATGGCGGTACCTCCGTCGGCAGCGTTGAGCGAATCTCAGCCGTCGCCGAAAAGGTCAAAGCATATCGCGACAGGGGAGAGCAGGTAGTCGTGGTCGTCTCAGCGATGTCGGGTGAGACCAACCGATTGATCGGACTGGCCAGCGAGATCGACGACAGACCCTCCCCCCGTGAGATGGATGTGCTGGTCTCAACCGGTGAACAGGTGACCATCGCGCTGCTCTCCATGGCTCTACAGAAGATCGGCTGTGATGCTCGCTCCTACACCGGCGGGCAGGTACACATTCTGACCGACAGCGCCCACAGTAAAGCCCGCATCCGGGATATCGACGCAGCCCGGGTCAAATCGGACCTGGATAAGGGGCGCGTGGTGGTGGTGGCCGGCTTCCAAGGTGTCGATGAGCACGGCAGCATCACTACGCTGGGCCGGGGTGGATCCGATACCACGGCGGTTGCCATGGCGGCGGCGCTGAAAGCGGACGAGTGTCAGATCTATACTGATGTGGATGGGGTCTATACTACCGACCCCAGGGTTGTCCCCAATGCCAGACGGCTTGAGCGCATCACCTTCGAGGAGATGCTGGAGATGGCCAGCCTCGGTTCAAAAGTACTGCAGATTCGGGCGGTTGAGTTCGCCGGAAAATATAATGTTCCCCTACGTGTCCTGTCCAGCTTTGAAGCGGGCGAAGGCACATTGATCACCTTTGAGGAAGAGAACATGGAACAGGCAAAGATTTCAGGTATCGCGTTCAATCGCGATGAGGCCAAACTGACGAT
>JAKSBX010000125.1 GCA_022360905.1 Chromatiales bacterium | reverse complement strand
GGTTGCCATAGAGGCTGATCGGGTTGTGTGCACTTTGAGATTTACAACCCTCAGCGCATTAAAGAACATCAACCCCGGTCAGCACTCGCCTCGCCGAATATCCGATAGAGCGATTTATCACCTTTAAAGAGGTCCAGGATTGACCACCTGTTCCGCACATCAAACCTATGCCCCTTGCAAGTATAGATACTGAGCTGATCCTTATCAGTATCGATAGCGCCGAGTAAGTTGCACAGCTTTTGCTCAGTGTCACTTAACGCCTTTTCCCAATCGCTAAGATCCACATTGAGTTCAGCCTCAAGCAGGGCCGTGATAAGGATCGCTATATCGCCATCCTCCGCTGCCGCTTCCGTAATATCGTCAGGTAGGTCATTGAGCGGCAATTTGCTCAGTCTGGCCAGCCCGGACAGCAGTGGGTGCGAACCGAATAAAGCGCTATAACTGTTAACGATCTCAGGGCAAACACCAAACCCGGACAGCCAAACCCCATTCACATAAGGGTCACCCTGAGACATCTTAAGTTGGCTCATCTCCTCCTGGTAAAACAGCATCTGAATTTCATTCAGAAGCCCTCGCCAATAAGCGCCATCTCGACCGGCCGGCATAAAGGCTTCAATATGCCGTCCCGCAACCGACTCGATATCGGAAGTTGTCATCTCGGGCAGAGTGCTCAGCTTCATGCACCATTGCCCCTGCTCAACCTCTACCAGTGACAGCCCCTCTGTTTCAAAGTGGGTATTGAATCGACTGATTAGCCGTTTGGCATAATCCTTTTCGATGGACTGGGGAGCCATTCTGATCAAAATCAGCCTGTCCCGATCCGCCAACAGATGGACAGGGGTTGCCAAAGCCCAATACCCCCCGTCTGATTGACGTTCAGGTGAAATAGCGGTGACGGCTCCTGCAGGAAGATCGCAATCGGCAGCCGCGCTAACCCCAAACCGATGGAACAGAGTTGTCGTCAAATCTGTGCCAGGTTCTGCACTTAACTTTGCCTTACCAAGCACCCTTTCCAGGTTTTTCGGCCGATACTCCTGTTCATTGAGCTGTTTGAGTGCCGTATCCCAGAACAGGCCTGGCAGTAACAGGTCGATCTGTCTGCCCATAGTCACGGCATCCGCTCAACAAGGAGGATTACTTGAATCAGGCCATGTTATCCAGGATCGAGAGTTTTACCGCTTCCAGCTCGGCATCGATGGTGATTACTGGAGAGGTTGACTGCTGAATCGCGGTATCCGGGTCTTTCAAGCCATTACCGGTCAGAGTACAGACGATGCTCGAGCCTTCAGGGATCTTGCCGGATTTGATATCGCGCATCGCGCCAGCCAGTGATGTGGCCGAAGCGGGCTCACAAAATACCCCTTCATGTTCTGCCAACAGTTTTTGTGCCGCCAGAATCTCCTCATCACTGCACTCGTCAAACCAGCCGCCGGACTCTTGCTGGACCTTCCAAGCCTGATTCCAGGACTGAGGATTACCGATACGGATTGCGGTAGCGACGGTTTCAGGATCCTTTACCGGTCCACCACGCATGAAAGGTGCGGAACCGGAGGCCTGATAGCCAACCATTTTCGGTCGTTTACCGGTGATTGCACCGCCGGCAAATTTACACTGACCGCCACAGTAGGCACAGGCATCCGTTACTTTTTCACCACTGGTGCAACTGTACTCACAATAGCCGATCCAGTGAGCGGTGATATTGCCCGCATTGCCCACCGGCAGACAGTGGAAATCGGGCGCATGCCCCAACTCCTCGACGATCTCGAAAGCAGCGGTCTTCTGCCCCTGCAGACGGTAGGGATTGATCGAGTTAACGATTGTGACCGGGGCGTGTTCCGCCACATCCTTGACCAGTTGCATACCATCATCGAAGTTACCCTTGATCTGGATGGTTATGGCGCCGTACATCATCGCCTGAGCCAATTTTCCCATCGCGATCTTGCCATCGGGGATCAGCACGAAGGCGGTAATTCCGGCTCTTGCCGCATAGGCAGCTGCCGCCGCAGAGGTATTCCCGGTGGAGGCGCAGATGATCGCTTTACTGCCCTCTTCCACGGCTTTGGTGACGGCCATGGTCATGCCTCGATCTTTGAATGAACCGGTGGGATTCAAACCTTCATACTTTACGTAGATGTCCACATCCTTGCCCAGCTGTGCCGGAACATTGTGCAGACGTATCAGTGGCGTATTACCCTCTCCCAGACTGATGATCCGGGTATCATCGTGCACAGGCAGTCGGTCACGGTAGCGGTCGATCAATCCAGTATATCGGGGGCGGAATGACATGATATTTTAACCTCAAAAACTTTTTCTTTATCTCATGGAGCCTGATTTTTCGCAGGCCCCCCTGTCAGAAACTTAACGCTGCAACCATCGGCAACTCACTAACCGTCGAGTCGCTCAATTCTGATCCGCATAATCTGTCCCGACACGCTATCCAGCTGCTCAATGGCTGCCAGGGCGTCATTCAGGCGCTTCTCCACGACGGTCTGGGTGATCATTACCAAAGGTACGGTACTGTCCCCTTCTGCGGGCTCTTTCTGATGAATCGCTTCAATACTGATCTGGGAATCCGCCAGGATGGTTGCAATTCTGGCCACCACGCCCGGTTTGTCCTCAACCTGCATTCTCAGGTAGTAGGCCGATTCGACCTCCTCGATCGGCAGGATCGGCAGATCGACCAGCTCCCCGGGTTGAAACGCCAGGTGGGGTACCCGGTTTTCTGAATCAGTGGTCAGTGCCCGCACCACATCCACCACATCGGCCAACACCGCGGAAGCTGTCGGTTCGGAACCGGCCCCGGCGCCGTAATAGAGTGTCGGCCCCACGGCGTCGCCATTGACCAACACCGCATTCATCACCCCATCCACGTTGGCGATCAAGCGCCGATGGGGAATCATGGTGGGATGGACCCGCATCTCAATACCCTTCTCGGTCTTGCGGGTAACGCCAAGATGCTTGATGCGGTAGCCGAAATCGTTGGCATATTCCACATCCTGGGGTTCGATCTTGGTAATGCCTTCGGTATAGGTTTTTTCAAACTGCAAGGGAATGCCAAATGCGATTGAGCCCAGAATCGTCAGTTTGTGGGCGGCATCGATGCCTTCCACATCGAAGGTGGGGTCCGCTTCCGCATAACCCAATGCCTGCGCCTCTTTGAGCACATCGGAGAACTCGCGGCCCTTATCCCGCATTTCAGTGAGAATGAAGTTGCCTGTACCGTTGATGATACCGGCAATCCATTCGATGCGGTTGGCGGCCAAACCTTCGCGAACCGCTTTGATAATCGGAATACCACCAGCCACAGCAGCTTCGAAGGCCACCATAACCCCATGCTTCTGCGCCGCTTCAAATATTTCGTTGCCATGCATGGCGATCAGCGCCTTATTGGCGGTGACCACATGTTTGCCGTTTTCAATCGCTTTCAATACCAGTTCGCGGGCCGGTGAATAGCCACCGATCAATTCGATAATGATCTCGATTTCCGGGTTGTCCACCACCGCAAAGGCATCGTCACTGATCTCAACCTGATCGAGACCGGACAATTTGCTGGGATCATAGGCCTTGGCCGCTGCCTGGGTAATCTGAATACCGCGACCAGCACGACGGGCAATCTCATCGGCATTGCGGGTCAGGACATTCAGCGTACCGCCTCCAACCGTGCCAAGCCCCAACAAACCAACTTTAACTGGATTCACAGTAAATACTCCTACAGTAGAATGCTCAAGATTCGATCAGTCCGTCTTTACGGAACATATCGCGAATACCCCGCACCGCCTGGCGGGTTCTGTGTTCATTTTCAATCAAACCAAACCGGACATGATCGTCGCCATGTTCACCAAATCCGATACCCGGTGAAACAGCGACCTTGGCTTCACTCAACAGCTTCTTGGAAAATTCAAGGGAACCCATGGCGCGATAGGGCTCAGGAATCGGCGCCCAGACGAACATGGTCGCCTTAGGTTTTTCAACGTGCCAACCGATATTGTTGAGACCGTCGCACAACACGTCACGACGGCTTTGATACATGCCGCAGATCTCCCGCACAACATCCTGGGGACCTTCCAGCGCTGCAATCGCAGCAACCTGAATCGGTGTGAAGGTACCGTAATCCAGATAGGATTTGATCCTGGCCAGCGCGGCCACCAGGGTCTTGTTTCCTGACATGAAACCGACCCGCCAGCCTGGCATATTGTAACTCTTCGACAGGGAAAAGAACTCCACCGCGATTTCATCGGCCCCGGGTACCTGCAGAATCGAGGGCGCCACATAACCGTCGAAGACGATATCCGCATAGGCCAGATCGTGCACCACCCAGATGTTGTACTCCTTGGCGATCTCTACAATCTTCTCGAAGAAGTCCAGCTCGACACATTGGGTAGTCGGATTGCCTGGAAAATTCAGTACCAGCATTTTCGGGCGTGGCCAGGAGTCCTTAATCGCTCTGACCAACTCATCGAAGAAATCCACTCCGGGCACCATCGGTACATGACGCACATCGGCACCGGATATGATGAAACCGTAAGGATGTATGGGATAGGCCGGATTGGGTACCAGCACTGAATCTCCCGGCCCCATGCAGGCCAGCGCCAGATGAGCCAGGCCCTCTTTGGAACCGATGGTGGCGATCACCTGAGTCTCGGGATCGAGATCGACCTGGTAGCGACTTTTATACCAGTTACTCATCGCCCGACGCAGCCGGGGTATGCCTTTCGACATGGAGTAACGGTGGGTATCTTTACGGTTTGCAACCTCGCAAAGCTTATCTACGATATGTTGTGGCGTGGGTTGATCCGGATTCCCCATACCAAAATCGATGATGTCCTCGCCCCGCGCTCGCGCCGCCGCCTTGAGTTCATTCACAATAGCGAACACATAGGGTGGCAACCGCTTGATTCTGCGGAACTCTTCCATCTCTTGCGTGGACACAGATACCTCGACTTTTCTGTTAGGTGAAAAGGTACAAAGTTAACTGACCCATAATAAAAGATCAATTGACGAAACGGCTATCAACGGGTGATAGATCCGATTTTTCGAAATTCTCTGCCATTCAGACCACAGGCATGCTTTAGCTAACCGTTTGATCCGCCAGCCAAGCTCGCCTTCAGCAGCGATTCCATACCATTCAGAAGGATCACTTTTTTGCAATCACCGTTTGAGGTATGGTCCGAATATGAAATTCATACTTGACGACAACAATAGCGGTCACGCCATCCAGAACTATGGGACATTTGAGATTACCATCGGTGGTAAGGTATACCGGGAGAGCCTGATTATCATGCCCGATCGGATCTTCCCTCAATGGCGTCCCACATGTTTCCAGGAGCTCAAGCAAGAGGATTTCGCCCATCTGGCCTCCCTGGCCCCGGAAATTGTCGTGCTGGGCACCGGTTCCAAACAGCACTTTCCTGACCAGCAAATGATCCGCCCTCTGTTGGAGCATCAAATTGGTCTGGAAGTGATGGCCACGGACGCAGCCTGCCGGACTTACAACATTCTGATGTCGGAAGGACGACGCGTGGCGGCGGCTTTAATAATGATCGGGGCGTAGATCAGGCAGCCGGCTACGCCAATTCGGACAGGCTATTCAGTTGGCCGGACTATCAGACTCAGAGCCGAATGGCACTTAATCTTAAGGCCTTTACGCCCCACTTTTGCTGAAGAAGCTGGGCCGCCCTAAAAGATTAACCGCCAATGAACGCCAATCACCGCAAATCGACGCCGCAATGTGAAAATTATTCGCGGCATTTTTGCGGTGATTGGCGTTCATTGGCGGCTTATTCTTCTAAGGAGTACTACTCGACTCGGAGCCCTCTTCCCGATCATCCTCCAAGACGACAACATGATCCGGAAAGGGGTATTTTTCCGCCATCCGCTTGCTGAGTTTTCCCTGAGCAGCCTGATGCAAGGCATCGGACTCCATCAGGATCAGAATCAGTACAGTAACCATGATCGGCAGAATGCCGATACCACCAATCATGGCCATAACAGCAACTTTCTGCATGCCCATATAGGTGTATCCCAGCCAGCCCAGAAAAAACACGGTCAGCACAGCCAACAGCATATAAATAAACAGCCGGCTTCGCTCTGCGGCAATCTGCCAATGGGTGAAGACATACCATTCGTCACGATCTTTCGACTTTTTGGCTCTCCAGAGGGTATAGAAAAGCAGGACAAAAGAGACAACCGGCACCAGCGCCAGGGGCTGCCAAAAAGAGCGTACCAGACCCAGTGCAGCGACAAACCATAAAATGTGATTGCCAATCAGATTGGTCAGAAAAATATCGTGCGGTATCTTGGCTTTTTGTACCAATTCATCTTGGATCTCAAATTTCATCGAGCTTCTTTAAACCTGGTCTGTTACCTGGGTGGTGGCATCATCCCTTGATGAAATTCAACTCTCCATCGGGCGTTACAGCAATTAATGCCAATAAAATCTGGGGCTTAAGTTTAAAACCTGTAGGCAAAATAAGCCAATCAGCTCTCACCTTCACTGCCCATAAGTTTGGCTACCAACCATTTTTTTGCCCAAAACAGCAACAAAAACAATACGATGCCGATTAACAAACCGATCCATGGCTGCTCCTTGAGAATTGTTATAAACCACAATCCACTTCCCATTGTAGAATCCTCCCCTGGTGATTCAGTTGCCGGATAAGGTGTTGGGTATGTTTAACTCACAGCATCCCGGCCAAATCCAGACAAGACGCCAAGCGTACTGCTCATGACAATCCCTCAGTTTCATGATTAGACTCTATGAAACTGGCATAAAGCAGGTAAGATGCAGAACTACACCGGTTTTGCCTGGCAGTTTTCTGAATTGCCAGCTGGCAATAATGCCAGAGAACGGGCTTGGCGACAAAAACTGAAGATCAGCTGCCCGATGCAGCGCAAGAAGTAACGACAGCAGGTTAAGCACTAAATGGAAAAGAAGATTATCTTTTGGGTTATCTCCCTCTCGGTGGTGGCAGTCGCCCTGGCCATACTGCTCCCGGGCGGACGCAAGGTCGACAGCGATCCGAAACTGCCCTGGGACATTCAGGTGACCGCCAATAATGAGATACAAGTGTTTGACCTGACCCTCAACAAAAGCCTGTTGCCGGAGGCCAGGGAAATCTTCCAAAACCAGGGCAAGGTCAATCTGTTTGTCGGGGCGGATGGACAGCCGGCACTTGAGGCCTATTTCGAACGGGTTTTTCTCAGTGGACTAAGGGCTGACTTCATTCTCGGCCTGAAAGCCGATGAATCCCTATTGAATCAACTGGTTGATCGGGGCTCCCGGATCAGCCGCACCTCGGACACCACCCATAAAATCGTTCTCGGCAGTGATGACCTGCTGATCGCCGAACAGCTGCCCATTGAGTTGATCAATTACATTCCCGCCGCCAATCTGGATGAGGAGCTGATCAGCAGCCGATTTGGCCAACCGACAGACAAGATTGTCGAAACGGAAACCGGCGTTACCCATTGGATCTATCCGGATCGAGGCATGACCATCGGTGTTAACCCTGAAGGAAAGGAGCTCATTCAGTATATGCCCCTGGAACGTATCCAAGGGTTAGTGGAGCAGATCAAAAACAGTAATGCTCAATACGCAGATAAAATGAAGAACAGCTGAATCACGCCAAAGCAGATCTAATCCTGATCTTCCGCATCGGGCATCATCTGTTTTGGCAAGCCTTTTTTGGGCTTTTTCGTGGGAGCGATATCGTCATCCATCAGGATGCGATGCGCCTCACCCTCCAGGTCATCAAACTGGCCACTACGGGCAGCCCAGAACAACACTCCCACGGCAGCCAGCCCCAAGAAGATCATGCCTGGAATCAAGCCATAAATGACATCCATTAGATGTACTCCATCAAATATGATTAGTTTACTTTAACACCTTTGAACAGGGTACGGATACGGGCTGAATTACCGATAACCGCCAGCGAACTCAATGGCATGGAAATGGCAGCTACAAGTGGCGTCACCACGGCAGCCATCGCCAATGGCACCATAATGATATTGTAGGTTATTGAGATACCGATATTCTGACGTATCGTGAGCAACGCCCGGCGGGATAAGCCGATGGCCAGACGCACCCGTTCCAGTTCACTACTCATCAACACGATATCCGCACTGGCTATGGATACATCCGTACCTGAGCCCATGGCGATACCCACATCAGCCCGGACCAGTGCCGGGGCATCGTTCACCCCATCACCTACCATCGCCACACGATGGCCATCTGACTGTAACTGACTGACTACCTGATCTTTTTCTTCAGGCAGCACCTCGGCAATCACCTCCATGCCACCGAGCCGTTCAGCAATGGCTTCTGCGGCATGGCGCCGATCTCCACTGAGTAGCGTCACAGCGATGCCCTCGGCTTTCAATGACCCAATCAGCGCCTTGGCATCCGGCCTGATCCGGTCTTCGACAGCGACCAGCGCCGTCTCTTTATTATTGACGGCAACTCGGAACCAGCCGATACCTTGTTCATCGAGCTGCCGGGCAAGCTGTTCCAGCTTTTCAGACATCCGGCAATCTTCCCTCTCCAGCAGCGAGAGATTGCCGATCGTCAGTTGCCGATCATTGACCTGTCCAGTCACCCCAAGCCCGGGAAGCGCCTTGAAGTCGTTACACCGATACCTGATTTGCAAGCTATTGAATGCCTCATCCCAGTTCACGACGGACTCAGCCGTTGGATGCTCTGATTGCCGTTCAACGGCGGCCAGCAGTGCCATTAACTCCACGACCGATTCTGAGACTCGATCATCGCCCTCTTGCCACTGTTCAGTATCGGTATAGATGCCGACAACAGACAGACCACCCTCAGTCAGGGTACCGGTTTTATCGAAAATCACATGGTTAATGGTGGAGAGGGTTTCAAACACTTCCCCGTTCTTAACCAGAATGCCATATTTGGCACCGAGACCTGAGGCTACGGCAATTGACATGGGAGTTGCCAGGCCAAAGGCGCAGGGACAGGTAATGATCAATACGGAGGTTGCCGCCAGCAGGGCTATTTCAAAATCGTTATTGACCCAGTAGAGAAAGGTCAGGGTCGCCAGCGTCAGCGTCACAGCGACAAACCAAGGCACGATTTGATCGGCCAGACATTGAATCGGCGCCTTCGAGCCCTGCGCATCCTCAACCAGGCTGATGATCCGCCCAAGCGCGGTATTCTTCAGTAGGCCGGAAACCTCCACCTGGATGGCGCCAGTACCATTGATGGTTCCGGCAGAGACCTTATCACCCGACTTTTTATCGATAGCCTGGGACTCGCCGGTGAGCATCGCTTCATCGATCGAACTTTCACCCGACATCACAATGCCATCCACCGGCACCCGTTCACCCGGCTTGATCAACACCCGCTCGCCCAGAGTAATGGCTCGAATCGGGACAACCTCCTCAACCCCATCCGGGGATAGACGGGTGGCCACCCTCGGTTGCAGATCGAGGAGGCGTTGGGTAGCCGCCACAGCCTGGCGTTTCGACATCGCCTCCAGGTATCGTCCCACCAGGATGACAAACAGAAAATTCACTACCGTATCGTAGTAGACCTCCCCAACAGTGCTACCAGTCAGGGTGATATAGAGAGAGTAGAGGTAGGTAATGGTGGCACCGATCGCAATTGGCAGATCCATCCCCAGATGCATGTTGCGCAATCCGGACCAGGCGCCCTTATAGAACGGATAGCCCGAATAGAGCAGCACCGGAGTGGCCAAGGCAAAGCCGATCCAATGAAAAAGGCTTCGAAACTCCCCTTCACTCGCCCCGGCATAGAGGGCGATGGAGATCCACATCAGGTTCATCATGCCGAAGGCGGCGAAGGCCATTCGATAGAGCAGATGGCGATTCTGCTTCTTTATCGCCCCCTCGGCCGCTTCGGGATCGTAGGGAACGGCTGCATAGCCGATCTGCCCTAAGCGTTGAATGATCTGGGAGAGGGAGATTGCACTGTTGTGCCACCTGACATGAAGTCGCTTGCCAGAGAGATTGACCTGAGCGGAGATAATGCCTGGAACCGGATTCAGGGTATGTTCGATCAGCCAAACACAGGCGGCACAGTGTATCCCCTCAATCAGTAGATGGATATCCCGCTCTTCGCCCAGTTCACCGACAAATTCAGCCTGCACATCATCGAGATCGTACAGAGCCAGTTCGGTTGGTATATCCGGCGGAGGCGCCAGACTGGTGCCGTCAGGGGTACGCTGATAGAAACCCTCCAGGCCGGCATCATAGATCGCTTCACAGACCGCTTTACAGCCGAGACAGCAGAAATGCTGCTTCTCACCCTCGATCTGGCCGATCACTTCATCCTCGCTGGGAATGGGTAGTTGGCAGTGGAAGCAGCCTTCAGAGGCCTCTACATGTGACACGGACTCTCCTGCGAAGAGATGATGATCTTTGTCCGGTCAAACCGGGATTAAGCGCTCTGTAATGACAGAATTCCTTATCACTGCTTGGTCCTGAATCAGCTCGATATCGCTCAATAAAACTCAATAAGATCAGCGGCTAAGGCACCCAATCTATACCCACACCGATACGTTTGGGAACCTGGTATTCATCCTCGCCGTTGCGAATGCTGACCAGTAGGTCCCATGCCCCCTTCAGGGGGAAACTTACCGTAGCCTCGTAGAGACCCGGGCCGACCCGCTGCATGGGTACAGAAAAGTCCTGATCCGCATCAGACGGGCGATAGGCATGAAAAGTGACTTCATCACGGTCGATGGGGGTACCTTCCCGGTCTTTAACTGTGTATTGGCAAACAACCGGCTGGCCGATCTCGATCTTCGAAGGCAGTTTGATCTTCATAACCCATTTGGGATCTCGGGCCTGGCGTTTGAGCATGTTTTTCTCATAATCCTGACCACGGTCATAGAAGTCATCCACCACCAAACCCGGGTTGTTCTGGGTTGCCAGGTAGATCATGATCATGTTCATGGTGAAGAAAACCACCACCATGGCCACCCAGCCGATTACCCAGGGACTTCTCCAAGCTGATTTTTTCTCTGTCATGGCTGCCAATTATAACGACTACGCGTAAAAACATGAAAAGGGCGGACATCGCTGCCCGCCCTGAGATTGTCGGCTATTTTATCAAGCGCTAGCGTTTTGGGCCAATAAAAACGCTCTTTCGGCTGTTTTCCAGGACTTCCCCACCCTGCTCACCCCGCACTTTGAAGATGATCGGCAGGCTTTCAGCCGTCAGCTTGTCTTGGGGTACCCGGACAAACACGGTGCGTGGCGTAACCTTGCCACGCCGAGCGGTGGTCACCTGATCCGCATCGACCAGAATCAGGCCATCCAGGCCTTCAGCACTGATGGTGACCGGTATGTCATTGGTCATTTTATTGAGGATTTTGACGGTATATTTATTCTGGATACTGCCGTCACTCTGCAGTACATAGAGTGGCTGGCGATCGTGGATCACCTTGATCTCCAGTGGTGCAAGCGAGGTCAACCCGTAGGCGATACCGGCCAATGCCAGGGTCATAATGGCGGAATAGACCCAGACCCTGGGACGCTTATAGAGCGGCAGCGGCTTCTTGTTCGCCTCAAGAGACTCGAAGGACTCGTACCGAATCAGACCGGTGGGCCGGCCGATCTTCTCCATCACCTCGTCACAGGCATCGATGCAGAGCGCACACATGATACAGCCTTCCTGCTGGCCGTGACGGATATCCACCCCAGTCGGGCAGACCGCGATGCACTGTTTGCAATCGACGCAATCACCCGTGGTCCGCTCTTCTTCCGATTGCCCCTTCTTGATGCGCCCTCTGGGCTCACCACGATGAAAATCATAAGAGGGTACGACTGTGGTTTTATCGATCATTACCCCTTGGATTCGGGCATAGGGGCAGAGCCAGAAGCAGGCCTGCTCACGCATATAGCCAGCCAGCACGTAGGTTCCGACTGTAAACAGCGCAATGGTGCCGTAGGCTACCGAACCGGCCTGGAGGGTAACAATATCGCGCCAAAGATCAAAAGCATCATAAAACCAGGCAACAAAACTGATGCCGGTCAGAACTGAGATCAGCAACCAGACCAGGTGTTTGGTTACCTTGATTCTGATTTTTCTGGCATTCAGAGACTCTTTTTCAAGTTTGCGTCTTTTGACCGGATTGCCTTCGAGCTTATCCTCCAGCCAGGTGAACACATCTGTCCATACAGTCTGGAAACAGAAGAAACCACAATAGACCCGACCAGCCAGAGCGGTTGCCACAGCCAGCAGCAGGGCAAAAAAGAGCAGGGTCAAAGAGAGCATCCAGAAGTCCTGGGGCAGGATGGTTGCACCAAGAATGTGAAACTGTCTGTTAGGGATATCGAACAGTATCGCCTGACGATCACCCCACTGAAAATAGGGGCCGATGAAATAGATGATCCAGAAAGAGGCCGCCAGCCACTTCAGGTTTCTCCAGTGCCCACCCATGCGCTTGGCATGAATCGTCTCTTCACCGGTATTCAGATGCCAATGTGCAGATTCAGCGTAAAGGTCATCCACCACCTGTTGTTTGGATGCAGTCGTATCACTCGCGCTCAATGGCTCAACTCCTCTGAAGCAGCGGGGGGTTAATAAGAAAAAAATGATATAGACAGGCTTATCATCAAGCCATGCGATTTATCAATAAGTTAGAAGCAATTAAACAACACTCCATGGCTATTTTACAGAATTCTGTTACGACTAAAAACGATTTCAGCAGCTTGAATATTCAGGCAGCTTAGAACAGTTTGATCGAGTAACGCACTGTTTTAACTACTGAACCTATGTGATTAGACCATTAATAAAATAGCTTTGCAGGAGCGCTAATCCTTAGACAAAGTAAGTGTTATTACACCTCACCTGAAGCGGCGGGACTGTAACTTTTCTTACATAAAAAAAGGGGGGTAATAAATACCCCCCTTTTCAACTCAGATTGAATCCAGCTCAGCTATTATGCTTTTCTGCATCACTCTTGATGAGTTTGCTTACCTTGAAGCCCAAGTAGATGATAATCACCACGCTAATCACCACGGTGATTATTGAACCCCAAAAAACTGCATCTCCGTTCATAGCAATCCCCTTAATCTTGTAACCGTGTGAGTTTCCGTGCTCACACGGCCATGGTGAAAAAAATGCTTGTCGGCTTTACCAGCCTTATTGTCCGCCACCAAATCTGTGGACATAGACAGCAAGCTTTTTGATGTCATCTTCTGACAGACGACCGCCAAAAGCCGGCATCACAGCATCACGAGTCTTAGGCTCAGTTGCATCATTTACACCGTACTTAATGGTGTATTTGATGCTATCGAGCAGGGTCTCACCTTCAGCTGGCATAAAACGATAGATGCCATCGGTCAGATTGGCTGAACCGAGTACCGCCATACCTTTACCGTCCATGCCATGACAGGCGATACAACCCTTCTGAGTGAAGTTAGGATCAGAAGTGGGGTTACCGGCCATGATGGCTTCAGACATGCTATCGATCTCTGCATCAGAGAGGATCTTGCCGTGAGCGGTCATGATGCCCTTACGACCCATGGTGACAGTCTGTTGAATGTTTTCGACAGTACCGCCGTAGAGCCAGTCATCGTCAGCCAGTACTGGATAGCCGGGACCACCCTGACCACCGCCGCCATGACAGGCCGCACAGTTGTCACCAAACAGTACCTTTGCAGAAGCGATGGTGTATTGAGTCAGAGCCGGTGTGGCCAAAATCTCTTTGGCTGACATGCCCTTGATCTGGGTTTCGAACTCGGCACGTACAGCTTCAACCTCGTCGACACCCTTCTTGTACTCATCCATCTGACTCCAGCCCATGATGCCCTGTGTAGGCTCCTGACCTACAGGCCACATGGGATAGAGAATGCCATAGGCAATCCACCAGATTACTGACGCCCAGAAGGCGATCATCCACCACCGTGGAGGTGGGTTACTCAGCTCCCGGAGGTTATCGTCCCAAATATGTCCGGTGTTGTTTTCACCCGGAAAAGGATTATTTTCCGCCATTTTTATCTCCGCTATCAATTGCATCATCGTCCATCGGGATAAAGCGATTCTTTTCAAGCTTATCCTTGTTCTTTGGACGTAGCGCGTAGAAATATACGCCTATCATCAGGAAGAAGGTGACCACCGTCATGATCATGCCGATCCAATCGTTGGTGGTCATCGCCTCCCAATTAGTAGAAAAGTACTCTTTCATTACTGACGATAGACTTTGTTTTCATCCAGAGTAGCCATGGTGCCCAGAACCTGCAGATAGGCCACCATCGCATCTTCTTCAGTCTTGCCTGCCAGTTCGCCATTGGCGCTGGCGATGTCTTCATCGGTGTATGGCACACCCATCATACGCATGACTTCAAAACGACGCGCCATATCCTTGCCCTCGATCAGGTTGTCTTTCAACCAGGGGTAGTTAGGCATGACGGACTCTGGAACCACAGAGCGCGGCTCACGCAGATGCTTGCGATGCCAGTCGTCTGAATATTTGCCGCCGAGACGGGCAAAGTCAGGACCGGTACGCTTGGAGCCCCACTGGAAGGGATGGTCGTACATGGACTCGGAAGCCAGTGAGTAGTGACCGTAACGCTCTTTCTCATCACGGAAAGGACGCACCATCTGAGAATGGCAGGTGTAGCAGCCTTCTCTCAGGTAGATATCACGCCCAGCCAGTTCGAGCGATGTGTACGGACGCATGCCATCACCAGGCTTGTGATCATGGAGAGTCTGTCCAGGCTGACGCTGCCAGAGCAACTCAGGCGCTGCATTGTGCTCCATGGTGTTCTTCATGGTGAAAAGCGGAACGATTTCGACCAGACCACCTACAGAGAGGGATATAGCCAGAATGATCAGGAGCAGCCAGATGTTTTTCTCCATCTTCTCCTGAAAGCTTACAGATTGGTTATCATTCGCCATTTTGCGAAACCCCCTTAAGATTAAGCTGTAGCCGCAGCGGTGCGGGCTTGTTGCAGACTACCTTCGCTTGATGCTTTAGCGACAGTCATAAGGACGTTGATCAGCATCATTACGGCACCAAGCAGGAAGATTGCACCACCAATCGCACGCATGGCGTAGTAGGGATGCATGGCTTCAACGGATTCCGCAAAGGTGTAAGCCAGAGTGCCGTACTCATCATAGGCACGCCACATCAGGCCCTGCATGATACCGGAGACCCACATCGCAACGACGTAGATCACCGCACCGATGGTGGCGGTCCAGAAGTGAGCATTGATCAGCTTCATTGACCACATTTCGGTGTGGAAGGTACGCATCATAAGGTGGTAGATCGCGCCGATAGCTACCATCGCTACCCAACCCAGAGCACCGGAGTGTACGTGACCTACGGTCCAGTCGGTGTAGTGAGAGAGGGCGTTAACGGTCTTCAGTGACATGACCGGACCTTCGAAGGTGGACATGGCGTAGAAGGCCAGAGACATGATCATGAAACGCAGGATGTAGTCGGTACGCAGTTTGTCCCAGGCACCGGACAGGGTCATCATACCGTTTACAGCACCACCCCATGAAGGAATGATCATTGCCAGGGAGACAGCGGCACCGAGAGAGCCGGTCCAATCAGGCAGTGCGGTGTACTGCAGATGGTGAGCACCCAGCCAGACATAACCGAACATCAGCGCCCAGAAGTGGATGACCGACAGACGGTAGGAGTAGACAGGACGACCGGCCTGCTTGGGTACGAAGTAGTACATGATACCGAGGAAGCCAGCAGTCAGGTAGAAACCTACCGCGTTATGACCCCACCACCACTGAACCATGGCATCCTGAACACCGGAGAAGACAGAGTAGGATCTGAACAGATCAACCGGAATTGCCAGGCTGTTGACCACATGCAGGTAGGTAATCATCACCATCATACCCAGGAAGAACCAGTTGGATACATAGATGTGGGATGACTTCCTGGTTGCCAGGGTCATGATGAAGTTGAACGAATAGGCCAGCCAAACGACCGCGATCGCCAGATCGATCGGCCACTCCAGCTCTGCATACTCTTTACCAGAGGTAAGACCAAGAGGCAGGGTAATAACGGCAGAAACGATGATCAGGTTCCAACCGATGAAAACAAACCAGGCCAGTTTGTCACTCCAGAGCCTAACGCCACAAGTTCGCTGGACACTGTAATATGATGTCGCCATCAACGCACAGCCACCAAACGCAAAGATAACAGCGTTGGTATGGAGCGGACGAAGCCGTCCAAATGTAATGTATGGTGAATCAAAATTCAGAACCGGCCAGGCTAGCTCGGCGGCGATATACACACCCACTAATGCGCCTACTACTAAGTAGACGACGGCCATGACGGTAAACCAGCGTACAACATCGAAGTTGTATTTTTGCTCGGCTGCGGCGTCCATGTACCCCCCTCTTAAAACAAATAATTGAACAAAACTTTAATGAATCTTTGTTGGAATTTTCCCAACAGACACAACTGTGTGAAATGACACAATTGCGGCGTGACATATATCACTCTTTATTGGCCCAGATGTCAATACGAATTAGCCTATAAGCCATCCATGCAGATATAACCTAACTTATTGTTTTTATTAGTTATTATTTGCAATACTGATTAATTGACACAGATCAAAGAAATCATAAATAAACAAAATTATGCAATTCAAAGACGAACTCTTTAAAACTGTTGCTGACAAACATCTTTAAAATTTTTTTTTTTACGGATAGGAAAAGATAAAAAACAGAAAATTGATTGATAATCACTCTCACTAAGATTCGATGTTTAACGGTTTATAAAAGCATCGATCTGAAGCCCGCCTTTCAATAACCTGAACTAATCAGGCCATAAAATGATTACTAGGCAAGAGTGACTTTTTTCAGGCCTTCCGGATTGACGACCTTTAGAACATGTTTACTGATTCCGATCAGGCCATAATTCTGAAATCTGGTCAGGGTTCGGCTCACCGTCTCTCGCGCCAAACCGAGATAGCTGGCAATATCACTTCTGGACATGCTGAGACCGAGCTGGTACTGAGACAACCCACGCATACCGCAACGGGTTGAAAGACTCAGAATGAAGGCGGCCAAACGCTGATCTGCGTTCTGCTGTATCAGTGAGCTGGTCACCAGATGGTTGATGCTGACCTCCTCACCCAGCATGTGGATCAAGGCTCCCTGCAACATCTCTTTACCCCGACCGGATTGAGGCAGCTGGTCGAGATCCATTCTACAAATGCTACTCTCCTCCAGCGCTCTGACCGTGAAGGTGTGGACCCTGTTGGCGATCCCTTCAGCACCAATCAGATCCCCTGGCAGGTAGAATCCCACCACCCGCTCTTTGCCGGATAGATCCACGCTGATCGCTTTGAACGATCCTGATTTGACAGCAAACAGAGCGGAAAACGGTTGTTTTGCGGAAAACAGCCGTTGACCGCGCTGCATCGGCTGACGGCGCGTCAGAACCACCTTTGAGTCGGCCAGGTCACGCGCGCCATAATCAACAATCTGACAAAGCGGATCCAAACCGCAATCACTGCAGGCCACCTCCTGCCGGGAAGGATCGTAAAGCTCTGCTTGCACACAACAGGTTTGCATCTCAAGCCTTCTATTTGAAGATCGATTCCACAGAGAATCCATCCCGCTCAAGTATGTCCCTCAGCCGGCGTAGCGCATCCATCTGTATCTGTCTCACCCGCTCCCTGGTCACACCCAGCTCATTCGCTACCTGTTCCAAGGTGGAGTTCTCATAGCCGTGCAGACCAAAACGTCGCTCTACCACTTCACGCTGTTTGTCATTCAATTTACTCAGCCATCGATCCAGATTGGCATTCAAACCGTCATTTTGAATATCCACGGTCGGATCCAGGTTCTTCTCATCCGCGATGGTATCGAGCAGTGGCTTGTCGGCATCCTTGCCGAATGGCGTATCCACCGAGGTGACACGCTCATTCAGACCGAGCATGCGCTTGACTTCGTCGATCGGGCGATCGAGCAGATCGGCAATCTCTTCGGAACTGGGTTCGTGGTCCAGGGTTTGGGCAAGCTTACGGGCCGCTCTGAGATAGACATTGATCTCCTTCACCACATGAATCGGTAAACGAATCGTCCTGGTCTGGTTCATGATGGCCCGTTCGATGGTCTGCCGAATCCACCAGGTCGCGTAGGTTGAAAAGCGGAATCCACGTTCAGGATCGAATTTCTCCACGGCCCTGATCAGACCGAGATTCCCCTCTTCGATCAAATCGAGCAGCGCCAGACCCCGATTCATATATCGCCTGGCGATTTTCACCACCAGTCGTAAATTACTCTCGATCATCCGCTGCCTGGCTGACTGGTCGCCTTTCTGTGCCAAGCGGGCAAAATGGACCTCTTCCTCTGCCGTCAGAAGTTTGGAGATACCAATCTCATTGAGATAGAGCCGGGTTGCATCCATTTGTGCATCCCCAGCCTCAGCCGCTTTGGGTTTCAGGGCCTCTGTGACATCGGATTTTTCCAGTACCGCTTCGTTCTCAGGCTGGTCTTCATTCAGACTCAGATCCTGATCGTCCAGATCTTCGAGAACGGCATCGCTATCTGTCTCCGCCGATTCATCAGGATTGTTACTCATCACTCATCTCCATTGGTCGAACCATGCCTAGGCGCTATCGATCTGTCATGTCACTCCCAAATCCGAACGCTCAAGCCAGTCTAGCTATCGTAATTATCTATTTTCTTGGCAACAGCGGCAGAGGATTAATCGGCTTCCCCTGTCTTCTGATCTCAAAATGCAGTACCGGTTGACCACCGCTGTGTGGCGAACCCATGTGCGCCACTATATCGCCTTTGGCGAGATTATCACCCTCTTTTACCAGCAGTTTTCGATTGTATCCATAGGCACTCAGGTAATTCTTGTCGTGCTTGATGATAACCAGATTCCCGTAGCCGACCAATCCACCACCGGCATAGACCACACGACCGGCCTCAGCGGCCTTGATTGGCTGGCCGATCTGCCCACCGATCCGGACGCCTTTGCGATTCTGATCGGAGGACGAAAAAGTCTGCACCACTCTTCCTTTGGTCGGCCAGCTCCAGGCTAACTTGACGCGCTTGTTCTGATTTGTGACCACAGTCTTTTTGACCGGGACGGCTTGAGTCGGTTTTCGTTGGGGCGGCGGCTTTGCGACCGGTTTGACAACAGGCGTTGCAGGTTGAGCTCTTTTTACCACCTTTTTCACCGGTGCGTTAACGGCCGGATACCTCTGCCTGGGCTTACGCACTTCCGGCGGTTTCAGACGCAGTCGCTGCCCCGGATAGATGGAATACTTGGGGCCTCTGATACCGTTCCAGGCCGCCAGATGCTCATGCTCCAGATAGTGTCGCCAGGCAATCGCGTAGAGGGTATCTCCAGGTTGTACAAGGTAGTATGTCCTGGAGGATTTATACCTGTGTGTCGTGGGGCTGCCGGGCTTATTGGATGAAGTGGTACTCGTACCCTGTTGGGCGGGACTGACAGCTCGATTGTAAACCGGCGCACTGCCTTTGGTGGAACAGGCACTGATGCCGATCAGCAGACAGAGCACCATCACGGGAAGCGCTAGAGATAGGCCAATCGAGCTGTGGTTGTCTCTCATAGGCATTCCAGGGAGCATTTTGCGCTACTCACAATCGGCACCCTTCTGTTATTTGAGAAATAGGAACAACAACACAAATGCCACCACCATAATCCAACCCAGCCGGTCCACATAGCGATGCAATGCCCTTTCCATTCGAGCCCCGCCCCAGGCCATCAATGCCGCTACCAGAAAAAACCGCGCCCCCCGGCCGATCAGCGAAGCGATCACAAAGGGGATGAAGGACATCGCCACAACGCCTGCCGTGATGGTAAAAATCTTGTACGGAATGGGTGAAAACCCAGCC
>JAKSBX010000177.1 GCA_022360905.1 Chromatiales bacterium | reverse complement strand
GGGCTGTTCAATGCGTTTCAGATACCAGAGTATGGCTGTGCCAATGACCATCATCGCAGCCGCTATATAGAGTCCATGATGGTAGTTGCCGCTATAAGCTGCAATAGCACCAGTTACGGCTGGCGCCAGGATTTGCGCGATACCGTAGGCCACGGTCATTTTACCCATCATTTTTGCTGGCCGGGTTGGGTAGTAGCGGCCTGCCATGGTGAGTACAAGACTGACTATGCCGATGAAGGTGGCGCCGAATAAACCCGCACCCAACATCGCCAGTATCAAATCAGCTTTGAGAACCGGTAACAGGATGCCGATGATTTGTAGGATTGAAGCAATGATCAGTGCATTCAGATAGCCGGTTTTTCGGGCGATGAGATCCCACAATATGCAGGCCGGCGTTGCAGCCAGGCCGAGTATCAGAAATGTCCAAGCCCCTTCTCCCTGGAGGCCGGGCAGTCGATCCACAATGGCAACAATGAAAGTGGCGCTGACAACATATCCCACACCCGCACAGAAATAGACCACCATAAATAGGCGTAGAAACAGAGCGCTGGGCGGATTGTCAGCCATCGACTGACCACTCTGGGTTACCTGCTTGGTCTCAGGGCGAGGCAACCAACGCCAGGCGGGGAAGATCAGGATCACTCCAAGCAGCGTCAGCAATTGCCATTGCTGACTCCAATCCAGGTGTGTCTTCATCACTTCAACCAGTGCCGCACAGATCGCGATGCCTGCGCCAAGACCGCTGAAATGGATGCCCAATTCACTGCGATGGTCATGGCGTATCAGCCAATTGAGAATTAAACCCGACCCCAACAAAAGACCCGCTGCACTGCTCAGACCGGCAAAAAACCGTAAAATGGACCAGATCCAGAAATTTTCCGTCATACCCATTCCGATTGTCGTCACGAGTGCAACGATCAATCCAATCCGATAGAGCCGGTCTTTTAGCATGAGGTCGCTGATCAGGGCGGCTGTAATGGCGCCGGTCAGGTAGCCGATGTAGTTGATCGAGGCCAGCCAGCCGGCTTCCGAGATGCCGAGTCCGGCCTGTTGCTGCATGATGGGCAATAGGGGCGTGTAGGCAAATCGGGCGATACCCAGGGTAAGGATCAGGCTGAGAATGCCGGCTACCAGTATCTTCAATCGTTCTGTTTTTTCGTTCATCAGCTGCCCTTGAGTTTGATGATCAAAACTTACATACTTCCAAGTATCAAATAAAGCGAATATTACAGAAGAATTCGTTCTGTATTGGAGAATGGTTATGGAGTTGAGTTCACTCTTAACATTCAAGGCGGTCGTGGAGGAGGGGGGGATACTCTCCGCTTCCCGAAAACTGAATACAGTTCAGTCCAATGTGACCAGCAGGATCAAAAGGCTCGAACAGGAGCTGAATTCAGAACTTTTCTATCGCAAGGGGCGTGGCCTGGCCCTGGCACCTGCCGGTCGTGTGTTGTATGAGTATGCCTGTCAGATCCTGCAACTGGAATCTCAGGCCGGTATGGCGGTTCGACAGGTTGGTGAGCAATCCGGTGAACTACGCATCGGTGCCATGGAGACCTTTGCTTCCCTGCGTCTGGCGCCGGCACTGAAAAAATTGAAATCGTCCCATAAAGGGGTGGAGCTGAGAGTTGTGACCGACACTTCATCCGCGCTGGTTGAGCGGGTGTTGAATCATAAACTGGACTGTGCTTTTGTTGCCGGCAGGGTGGATCAAGAGGCGTTATTGGTCTGTGACGTCGGGCGGGAAGAACTGGTTTTGGTTCAGGCCAGGGGAAGCGACTGCCAATCCCAGCTTATTCTGTTTCGTGAAGGCTGTGCCTATCGGGCTCGAGCTTTGGCCTGGCACAGAGAGTGTGGTCAACAGGTCAGCGAAGTCATGGAGCTGGGAACTCTGGACGGCATACTCGGATGTGTCTCTGTGGGGCTGGGCTGCACATTGATGCCTGCCTGGGTGGTTGCCCAAAGTCGCTATGCCGACGAACTGACTATAGAACAGATTCCACCACACTTAGCCATGGTGCCAACCGTTATGATTCGGCATAAACAGGGGGTACCGATGAAGGCGTTGGAGACATTGGCTCAGGCGGTCATTGAGTCAGCGGAAAACAACGATCGGGCCGCCCGGTTGAAAACGGCCTGATATGTAAAATACACGGTCGCCGGGTTAACAGGCCCTAGTGGCTTACTAGTCAGTCGATTTGCTCATTAACGGTTACAGACCTGATGGTAGAACAAAAAAATATTGCCCAATTCGATCACTTCATACCGATTAGTACAGCCAGTTTGATGACGGCCCTGATCAAGGCTGGTCTATCTGCGGGACAAATCCGGGTGATGCATAAGATCAGAAGGCTGATTACCCTGCAATATTCAGAACGGTTGATTAAATTGAAGCGGATCTATCAACCCTTTAACCCTGACCGGGAACTGTTAACTGAGGATGCTGAATCGAACCAATCTGCAGATACCATTCTGCAGATAAAGCAGCTGTTGCATGAGGCGAATTATACCGAACTTACTCGGCAACAGATTGAATACGCACTGGAGCAAACCTCGCCCTATGGTTTGGATGTCAAAATCGATTTTGATCAGTTTGCCGGTGTCAGTCTGTTCTATCGGGCCAAAAGTCAACGCACTGTGAAGGTTCGGGACTGGAAGACCCTGTTTATTAAAAAGCGCAATGTCAATTTGATTGCATACCAGAGAATCTGTCTGTTGCTGCACTATCCGGAAACCCACCACAAGTCAGGTATCCATATCAAGTTGTTCAAAGATATCTTGAGACCGGATCTCGAAATGTTGTTTCCTGAATGTAAGATCAGGATGAAAACCATCGATAAGATTAAACTCGCCATTACCGGCGGGGGCGGTACGGCCGGTGGTTTGGTGGCGACCATCGGTAAACTAACTGCCGCTGTATCGCCTCTGGCGATCATTATGGCTGTGGCTGGATTTGCAGCTTTGCTCTGGCGTCAAATCAACAAAGTATTCGTACAGCGAACTCGGTATATGGCCTCCTTGGCGCAAAACCTCTACTTCAACAATCTCGATAACAACATGGGGGCGATCACCTATCTGATCGACCAGGCTCGGCAGGAAGAGATCAAAGAGACACTGCTGGCCTACGGCCTGATCAACCTGCAGAAGATCAACAATAGCATGGAACTTGATTCGGCTTGTGAAGCCTGGTTGATGGAACAGTTCGATTGTGCAATCGATTTTGATATCGAGGATGGTCTGAGAAAGCTCGGTGATTACAATCTCATCAAACAGCAAAAAGAGCCTTTGAGCTGCCAATCAGCAGAAACCTTGTGTGACATATTGGATCGTCAATGGCAGGACTATATGGAGCTGCCAGAGAGTGGGGTCTGATTATCCTGAATTGCCAAATCCATACCTTTCAAGGGTTGGTAACAATGGCCTGACTAATATATAAAACATTGACTGAAAATATCTGGCGATATTTTTGGTCGGCAAGAAACACCAACGATGGCTTTTATCATGAGATACGGGATGAATTACAAACTGTTTGCTTCAATTCTCTTAGGGTCACTGATTTTCGCAACGACAGTTCAGGGGCTGGAGGTGAATATAACACCGCAGATTGAGGAATTTGAGGTCAAGCATCTGGATAAGACGATCACCATCCGTCGTAACCAGGATACCGAGGCAATGCTTGAGTTTGATTTTGCCCGGACCTCACGGCCATGTCCGCCATTCTGTGCTCAGCCGATGGAGGTTGCCGATGGGATCCAAACCATTGGTGAAATTGAGCTGATCGCCTTTTTACAGAAACAGCTTGCTGAGCAAAAAGGTTTGCTGATCGATGCCAGAACTGAAGATTGGCATGAACGCGGTACCATACCCGGCTCAATCAATATTCCATTCACGCATCTTAATCCTGCCCAGGGTGCTGACGAGATAACGCTTGAAGAATCACTGCAACGTTTAGGTGCTCGGCGTGTCAATGAGGAGTGGGATTTCAGCCAGGCAAAGCAGCTTGTTGTTTGGTGTAACGGTCCCTGGTGTGGTCAGTCTCCTACCGCGATACGGGGTTTAATTGGAGTCGGTTACCCCAAACAGAAATTGCTCTACTATCGCGGGGGGATGCAACTCTGGCGGATATTTGGGTTGCCGGTGGTCTCTCCAGATGGTGTGTTACTCGATGAGTGATCTTACAGATTGAGCGTGTCATGCGGCTCTGGCGGCGAATTTCAGAGTCCGGCTATTTTCCGAAAAACGCCGGCAAGCTGTTCCCATAGATCGACTCATTCCAGCTTTTGTGGGGCTACCCAGAATTGAAACTTGAAAAATGTGACTATCGGTCATAAAATGACCAATAGTCACAATCAGTCGATAGTAGCGAGCATGAAGTCACTTAGAAAACAAAGAGAGTTTGAGCGCCGGGAAGAGGATATCCTGGATGCCGCATTGACACTGTTTTCCGGCCCGGGATGGGAGTCTGTATCGATCGAGCAAATCGCCAAACTGGCTGAGATCGGCAAGGGTACGGTCTATAACCACTTTGCCAGCAAAGATGAGCTGCTGTTTCGTCTGATGTTGAGATTTTATGAAGGCCTGTTATTTCAACTCAAGCAAGAAACTTTTGACCCTAATCAGATACTAACTAGTTTTGAGCGTATTTTCAGACTTGCCTTCAAGTACCACTTGGAGCATCGGGAATATCGCTATGTTGTTGAATATTGCAAAAGAATCGATTTCAGGGAGCGGGCTGAGGAGTCCTGGCGTTCCTCATTTCTGGAACTCGACAGGGCATTCAGCGACTGGGGAGACCCGCTGTTGTTATCGGCCATGGAGCAAGGCCTAATCGCCAATCGGCCTACAAGCCACATCAATATGGGTATGCATGCCTGTTTCAATGGTGCGATTGAGATGTTATGGGCTGGCAGAGACTGGTGTTTGCATGGCGATGAAACTGAAATGTTAGAGGCCGTGACGGCCTTTATGATGGCTGGCGTAATCGGTCATCGGTAAAAAAATTTAGCGCAAAATGACCGGTAGTCATAAACTGACTAAAAGTCAATAAAGAGGATGTAATGAAGAATTCTACCTATCTATCAATCGGGCTCCTGACGGTGGTTGTGATATGGATGTTGAGTGGAGCCATGGCGAAGGTGTCAGACCCTGTTGTGACAGAAACGCTCAAATCCAAGCCGCTGATGCAGGTTCAGGTGCTCGATATCAAAGCTGAGCTGATTGATCGGGAGATCGTGGTACAGGGTGAGCTGATGCCGAATCGCACCATTGAAGTC
>JAKSBX010000092.1 GCA_022360905.1 Chromatiales bacterium | reverse complement strand
TGCGGGTCAGGTGTTTCCGGAGTATATCCGCCGTTTGCGCATCCGTAGCGGGATCAAGGCGTTTCATCCCGATGCGCCGCAACGGGTGCTCGACATGCCTGACGGGGTGCTCGGCCTGGAGCGAGTCAGTTTGGATGGGGAACAGCGTGTGTTCGCCATCCATAATATGACCGGCGAATTGAACTCTGTCGATGTCTCCTCACTCGGGGGGTCTGACACCCGTTGGTTCGATGCCCTGCATCAGGTGGTGCCGGATATGGATGAGCATGGTGTGCGTTTCCGCCCTTATCAGACAGTGTGGCTGATGGCCAAGGAGTGAATCGAGGGGCTTTGTATTTTACTCAATTGCAACGTGAGTGATTTGTTCGGGGACTTCCCGAAAAATGGTATTGCATTCGATCTGTCATTAGAGGCGAATGAAATCAATGTATAACAAGGCGGTACTACTAAAATTCCATTCACACAGCTTGGTCGTTGTGCCTTACAGGAAATGACAAAAATAGATAACGAAACGCCGTCCTGGCCAACAGCCTGCATATTATGCAGTATCAATTGTGGCATTAGAGTGGAAGTTGATGGTGGCCAACTAAAAAAAATCAAGGGTGATAGGGAAAACCCCAAATCCAAAGGTTATATCTGTCAGAAAGCGGCCCGGTTGAATTATTATCAAAGTCATTCAGGGCGTCTCGCCCAGCCCCTATCAAAAAAGGAAGATGGTGGATTCCGGAAAATAAGTTGGGATGATGCTATCAGCGAGGTTGCAGACAAGTTAGCGCATATTCATAACAGCTACGGTTCCCATTCTATTGCCTATTATGGCGGTGGTGGCCAAGGAAACCATCTATGCCAAATCTACAGCTCATCCTTACGTTCCAGCCTTGGCACGCCCTATCTCTATACCGCTCTGGCACAGGAGAAAACTGGTGACTTCTGGGTAAATGGAAAACTATTTGGTAAGCAATCCTGTCATGTTACTGAAGATATAGATCATGCCGACTATATCCTTTTTATTGGAACCAACCCTTATCAGTCTCACGGTTTCCCGCGTGCGCGTAGGGTACTTGATGAAATCGTTAAAGCTCCCGACAGAACCATCGTTGTAATTGATCCGGTAGTAACTGAAACGGCCAAAAAAGCGGATATTCATTTGCAGCTCAAACCCGGCACTGACGCACTATTGATGTCAGCGATGTTGGGGACGATTATTCAGGAAGGCTTGGAAGATCGTGAATTTATAGAAGAGCACACAGAAGGGTTTGATGAAATAAAGGCACTGTTTAACACGATTCCTATAAAAGAGTACATCGATAAAACAGGCCTAGATCAAAACACGGTGCAAAAAATAGCCCGAGATTTCGCCAGCGCCGAAAAAGCCTGTGTTAGGGTCGATTTAGGTATCCAGCAGAGTATTCACAGTACTCTTAACTCCTGGTTGGAAAAACTACTTTTTCTTGTTACCGGAAATTTTGCAATAAAAGGGGGCAACAATCTGCACACACAATTTGTCCCGATTGTTGGGCATTCCGACGATTCGAATAAAAGCAGGATTACCACGAAAGTAACCGGTATGAGCGCAATTAGTCACTTTTTCCCGCCCAACATATTGCCTGCAGAAATTGATACCGATCATCCGGACAGAGTACGTGCGCTGATTGTTGACAGTGCAAATCCAATACTGACCGCAGCCGACAGCAATGCCTACATCAACGCTTTTAAAAAGCTTGAACTACTGGTAGTGATAGACGTTGCCAATACGGAGACAGCCAAGCTGGCTCATTACATACTTCCAGCTCAATCGCAGTTCGAAAAGTGGGAAGCGTCATTCTTTACGCTGGATTTTCCTACAAACTATTTCCAATTGAGAGCGCCAATTGTAGAGCAAGGGGGCAGTACTCTATCTGAGCCAGAAATATACCGACGCATTCTCGTTGCTATGGGCCTGTTTCCGAAATCATTTCCAATACTACAACGCATAGCCGGAATTCACCTACGTTACCCCCAGCTTTTTCTCTTTCCTCTGTTTTTGTTTGGGTATCTAGCTTTATTCCCAAAATACAAGAAAAGTTTACTGATGGTTCTGTACGCAACCATTGGAAAAGCAATGCATGATGGAGCACAAAATGCCGCTGCATTATGGGGTGTGGCGCACCTGTATGCAAAAAAGTATCGTAGCGCCATAAAACGTACTGGATTAACCGGTAATCGCTTTATGCTGGGAGAAAGACTATTCAAACGGATCATAGAAAGAAGATCAGGGATGGAAATCAGTGCACACAAATATGAAGAAGTGTGGGGTTTGGTGAGAACGCCTAATAAGAAAATTATCTTAAATATTTCTGAATTGCATTCTGACCTTCAGGGTCTGGCTAATGAAAGCAACCTTGATGAAGGTTACCCATTTATTTTGGCCGCCGGAGAGCGAAGAGCTTATAACGCCAATCAAATCTATCGAACACCGGATTGGAGAAAAAAGGATCTTGATGGTGCTCTCAGAATTCATCCTGATGATGCTGCGAAAATTGGTGTGGAGAGTAATGATCCTGCTTTGTGTAAATCTGCCAATGGCGAAATTAAGGTAATCATTCAAATTGATCGTGCAATGCAACCAGGGTTTGTCTCCCTTCCTCATGGTTATGGCTTCGAGTATACCGACTCATCGACGTCAAGCCATATCAAGCAAAACGGTCCGAAAATAAATATGCTTACCGATTCAGATCATTGTGACCCAATCTCAAAAACTCCTTATCACAAATATGTGCCCGTGCATATTTATCCATGTGATAGTGGTAAGGTATAGCGTCTATATGACTCCATCTATTCAAATAAAATCGGTTCGTCTAGGGGGTGTTACCTATCAGGGAGCCTGATTGTTATAAAGAATCCGAAGGTTCAACGATTATCCTCCGCCACAGCCTGAAAAAGCCGATCGGTGAAATCGGGCATGGCAGAGAGTACCCGCTTCCAGTTGGGGATAAAGGGCGCCTCCAGGGGATTGTCTAGAAACGCCTGCCCGGCCTCGACGATGCTTTGCTGAAAAACCTCGATAGCTTCCTCTTCGGCGTGACGGTTGAACGCTAAGGCGTTGAGTTTGGCGTCGTGATAGTACATCTCCACCATGTCGAGCGCCTTGCGCAGATAGGCGGCCTTCAGGCTGCGGAAGAAGGCCTGGTTCATCTGAATGCCTTCGGTGGCCAGTTTGCGGTAGAAGGATTTGGCGATATCCCGGCTCATCTTCGCCAAGCCGCTGGTACGGTCTTCGGCGGAGAGGTCCTGATGTTTGTGATCGTAATGGTCGGCGATATCGACCTGGCAGATTTGATGGTGGGAGATGTTGCGGTAGACCTCCGATAACAGGCCCACTTCCAACCCCCAGTCGCTGGGGATGCGTACCTGGGAGGCGAGATCCCGGCTCATGGCAAACTCACCTGAGAGGGGATAACGAAAGCTGTCCATATACTCCAGATAGTCGAGTGGTCCGACCATCAGTCTCAGGGCTCTTAACAGCGGTGTGACAAACAGACGGGTGACCCGTCCGCTGAGCTTGTTCTCATTGACCCGGGCGTAGTAGCCCTTGGCATATTCAAAACTGAAGTTGGGATGGGCCAGGGGATAGAGCAGTCGGGCCGGCAGTTCCCTTGAGTAAGTGACGATATCGCAATCGTGCAGTCCGATCGCCTGTAGCTCTTCGATCGCCAGGGCATAGCCCATACAGAACCAGACATTGCGTCCCTTGCCCGGTTCAGGGGGGGAGAGTTCCCGCTCCTGAAGTTCCGCATCCAGGCCTCTCAATCTTGCTCCATCCTGCCACAGCAGGTGGGTGCGTTGGGGCAGGCGGGCAAAAAAATCCTGGGCCTGTTTGAATTCACTCTCAGTGGCCCGATCAAGACCAATGATGATGTGTGAGATGTAGCTGGCATGTTGCAGCTCATCGATGATATGGCTGAGAGCGGGGCCGGTGAGTTCTGAATAGAGACTGGGAAGAATCAGTCCGATCGGCTTCTTGCTGGCAAAGTTGGAGAGCTCCTGCTCCATCGCTTCGAGGGGACGCTCGGTGAGTTTGTGTAGCGTTGTGATATCCCCATGCTGGAAAAAGTCGGCCATTATCGCTCCTCGTATTGTTGTATCAGATCCAGAAGCGCCTGATTCCATCCGGCTGGTCCCGGTTCCTCGGTTACTTTGGTATCGGGTCGTTCCGGCAGCGTCATATGGCTGCCATCATGCTTGCGTACAATGATCGGGATGTCTGCCGCCAGTAACATCGCTCGATCGTTGTCGCTGTCACCCAAGGCGATGGTTCGGTTGATCAGCTTACCTCTGCTGCGCAGATGTTTGACGATATGGATGACCGCCCGGCCTTTGTCGGTATCGCTCAACAGGTGAAGAAAACGTCCACCCTGCAGAAGTCTCATGCCGGCCGTTTCAGCCTTACGTTGAAACCGTCTCAGGCTCTCCTGATCGCCGTGCCAGAGCAGAGGTTCCGATGCCAGTCGCTGTCGTGCCAGTTGCGCGGACTCTCGATTCAGGCCGGTCTCCTCCATCACCTGCTCATTACTCATGTCTCCGAAACCGATAAAGTCAAACTCAGGGTTGGTGCGGCTTTCCACTAAAAAGTCACGCATCATCAGATAGCCGGGTGGGGCAACCTGAGGTTCTTCATTCGGGTAGATGATGACGGCACCGTTCTCAGCCACCATCGGTCCATCCAGCTCAAGTTGCGCTTTGTGGACGTTCAGCTCCGCATGGGTTTTGCTTGAGACGGGGATCACCGGGATACGCTTTTTTCTGAGTAACTGCAGTGCAGGCAACGCCGGACTGAAGTCGTAGCTGTGGTGGTCCAGCAAGGTACCGTCGAGATCGGTGAAGACCAGCCATCCGTTGAGTGGATTCTGCGCTCTTTTATGTCCAGATATAGGTATGATCGACACGAGAAGTTCCAGCAATATTGATCTGATAGATCAGCATAGCGCTGTGTGGCCAAAACAGAATGATCTGAGGCAGGTCGAATCATGATTTTGTAAGATGAATTTTCGCTCATGGCGCAGGCAACTGTGGTTGTCGATGTTTGGGATTTGATCTCTCTTTCCTGAAACGGTCTGTTTTTTCATTGCACCGATGTTCTGGCATGATCTGCTAACGTTGCAATCTAAGAGCAGGTTCTGTGCCAAACCCGGGTTGTTGGTTAGGTTGAAGTTCCCTGCGGACAGGGCCTCTGGTGCGGTTTGCCAGGGTCAATTGGCTCGGGATCTACAGAGTCGAAGGACTTTAACGCAATTAGCGGGTCATACTAGTGTACTGTCTCATGCTGATGCGTGAAATCAGCGGGTTGGTTTCAGCCACACAAAGTCGGGCTGATTATTCTCACCGGGGGGTGACGCTCCAAAATGGTGCATGATGGTGGCAGGCTAACCTATCCCGCGCCATGATAGGGCTGACAGAGAATAGCTCCGGTTGTTGGTTGAATATGCAAAACAATGGATTCAAAAAGATGCGTACCAAAGGCTGCCTGTTTTTGATTTTTCTAGTGCTCTTCACCGCCAATGCCCTGGCGGCCGGAAAGCCACCGCCCTGGGTGATTCTTGCTGAAGTCAGGGAGGATGATTTTGTCGAGAAGATCGAAGCCTTGGGGACACTGAAAGCCAATGAGTCCGTTGTGTTGACGGTGAATGTGACCGAGAGCGTAACGGCGATCCATTTCGACGATGGTCAACGGGTCAGCCAGGGGCAGGTGTTGGTGGAGATGACCAGTCGCGAAGAGCACGCCCTGCTGGAAGAGGCACGCGCCAATCTGAATGAAGCCAAGCGACAGTTCAAGCGGGTAAGAAGTCTCGAATCGAGGGGTATCGAAGCCCAGTCCCTGCTCGATCAGCGACAGCGTGAGCTGGATACCGCCAAGGCCAGGCTGGCGGCAATCGAGTCCCGACTGGCCGACCGGTTGATCACAGCCCCTTTCCCCGGCGTGGTTGGCTTACGCAATATCAGTGTCGGCGCCCTGGTCGAGCCTGGGGATATGATCACCAGCCTGGATGATGTGCGGGTGATGAAACTGGAGTTCGCCGTACCTTCCTCCTACCTGGCGGACCTGCAGCCCGGTTTAACGATAGTTGCTCGCACCCGGGCCTATCAGCAGGTTGTCTTCGAAGGACGGGTGAAGGTGGTCGATAGCCGGGTGGATCCGGTCAACCGTTCCGTGTTGGTCCGCGCCATGCTGCCCAATTCGGAGGGGAGGCTGAAACCGGGCATGCTGATGACCGTCGAGCTGCTGCATAAACCCCGCCGAACCTTGTTGATACCGGAGGCGGCATTGATGCCGAAAGGCCGGCAGCAGTTCGTGATGCGTGTGCATGGGGAAGAGAATCTGGTGGAAAAGGTGGAGATCAAAATCGGCTCTCGCCAGCCGGGTACGGTAGAAGTACTGGATGGCCTGAAGGCTGGTGACCGGGTCATTACCCATGGTACGGATAAGGCGCGGGTCGATGCTCCGGTACGCATTAAGGGCGTGGAGGATGGTAGTCAGTCGGTGGATAGGATTCTGCAGGCCAAGCCTGAGAAAGCGGCCGGTCGAACATGATTCTCTCAGATATTTCGGTTAAAAGGCCGGTCTTCGCGGCGGTTATCTCACTGTTGCTGATCGCATTCGGCCTGGTGGCGTTCAATCAGTTACCGTTGCGTGAGTACCCCAATATCGATTCACCGGTGGTATCGGTGGAGACCCTCTATCCAGGGGCTGCGGCCAACGTGGTCGAGACCCGTATTACGCAGCTGATCGAGGACAGGATCTCCGGTATCGAGGGGATTCGCTTCATCTCCTCTGTGAGTGAAGACGGTCGTTCCGTGGTGACTATCGAGTTCGATGTCGCCCGGGATATCGATGCGGCCGCCAACGATGTCCGTGATCGGGTGTCGGCGATACTCGACAATCTGCCCCTGGAGGCTGATCCGCCCGAGATCCAGAAGGTGGACAGCAATGAAACGGTGATCATGTGGCTCAATCTGGTGAGTGACCGGATGACCGTACCGGAGTTGTCGGACTATGCCCGGCGTTACCTGGTGGACAGGTTCTCGGTGTTGGATGGGGTGGCCCGGGTGCGGGTGGGGGGAGGTCAGACCTTTGCGATGCGCGTCTGGATCGACCGACAAGCCCTGGCGGCTCGCAATCTGACGGTGTCCGATGTGGAACAGGCCCTGCGCAGCGGTAACCTGGAGCTGCCTGCCGGCAGTATCGACTCGGTCGATCGGGCCTTCACGGTACGGGTCGATCGCAGTTTTTATACCGAAGAGGATTTCTCCCAACTGGTACTGGCTCGTGGCGATGACGGCTACCTGGTTCGATTGGGTGAGGTGGCCCGGGTGGAGAAGGGCGCCGAGGAGACCCGTACCTTTTTTCGTGGTAACGGCGTGCCGATGGTCGGTATCGGCATCATCAAGCAATCCACCGCCAATACCCTGACCGTTGCCGAAGCGGCCAAGGCGGAACGGCTGATCATCAACCGGTCGCTGCCGGAGGGGATGGAGATCAAGCAGAGCTTCGATAGCTCGGTGTTCATCAAAGAGGCCATAGACGAGGTCTATAAAACCCTGTTCATCGCCACCGGTCTGGTGGTCACGGTGATCTTTCTGTTTCTCGGTAGTCTGCGGGCGATGATCGTTCCTGCGGTTGCCGTACCGGTCTCTCTGATTGCCACTTTCCTGGTCCTGCTGGTGCTGGGCTTTACCATCAACATCCTCACCCTGCTGGCGCTGGTGTTGGCGATTGGGTTGGTGGTGGATGATGCGATCGTCATGCTGGAGAACATCCACCGCCGTATGGAGAGTTATCAGGAGAGCCGGCTGGTGGCGGCCTTTCGTGGTGCCCGGCAGGTAGCCTTCGCGGTGGTCTCCACCACCCTCGTCTTGGTGGCGGTGTTCACCCCGATCGCCTTTCTCGGCGGGGATATCGGTCGACTGTTTGCCGAGTTTGCCCTGACCATGGCCGCCGCTGTGTTCTTCTCCAGCCTGGTGGCGCTCTCGCTCTCCCCTATGCTCGCTTCGCAGATTCTGCCGCAAGGGCAGCACGATAGAAATCGTCTGAGTCAACGGGTAGATGGTCTGTTCAAGCGCATCAGGAGCGTCTATATCCGCAGCCTGAAGGGGGTGATGCAGCATAGCTGGATCGTGTTGCTGCTGTTTGCCGGCATCATCGGCGTTGCCTACTGGTTGTTTGAGCAGATACCCGATGAATATGCCCCCAAAGAGGATCGGGGTGCCTTCTATCTGCTGGTGAATGGTCCGGAGGGTGCTTCCTACGACTATATGAAGACCTACATGGATGAGATCGAGCGGCGCATGATGCCCTATGTGGAGTCGGGAGAGATCACCCGCCTGCTGGTCAGGGCGCCGCGGACCTTCAGTAACTTCGCCATTTTCAACGGCGGTATCGTGATCAATGTGCTGAATGACTGGGACGCCCGCCGTTCGGCCTGGGAGATCATGGCCGAACTGCGCAAAAAGCTCTCCGACCTGCCGGGGGTCAAGGCCTTTCCGGTGATGCGGCAGGGTTTTGGTCGGCGAATTCAGAAACCGGTGCAGTTTGTCATCGGCGGCGGTACCTATGAAGAGCTGGCGCGTTGGCGGGATATTCTGTTGCAGGAGATCGATAAACAGAATCCGGGACTGCAGGGTATCGACTGGGACTACAAAGAGACCAAACCCCAGCTCAAGGTGGTTATCGACTATGACCGGGCGGCCCAGCTCGGGGTGACGGTTGAGAGTATCGGGCGCACGCTGGAGACCATGCTGGGATCGCGACGGGTGACGACCTATATCGAAGAGGGCGAGGAGTACGATGTGATCCTGGAAGGAGACCGAAAAGATCAACGCACCCCCAGCGACCTGAGTCACCTCTATGTGCGTTCCGCCAACAACGGCGAGCTGATCCAGCTCTCCAATCTGGTCAGGCTGCAGGAGATGGCCGACTCCATCAAGCTCAATCGCTACAACCGCTTGCGGGCGATTACCATCGAGGCCAATCTGCAGGATGGTCTGGCACTGGGTGATGCGCTCGACTATCTGGAAAATCTGGTCAAGGAGCATCTGCCCGCTCATGCGGCGGTCGATTACAAAGGCCAGTCCCGGGACTACCGAAGTGCCGGTGGGTCGATATTATTCGTATTGATTCTCGGCGTGGTGGTGGTCTATCTGGTACTGGCGGCGCAGTTTGAGAGCTGGATGCATCCGCTGGTGATCATGCTGACGGTTCCGCTGGCGATGGCCGGGGCGTTGTGCGGACTCTATCTGACTGATCAGACCCTGAATATCTACAGTCAGATCGGTCTGATCATGCTGGTCGGCCTGGCGGCGAAGAACGGCATCTTGATCGTCGAGTTTGCCAATCAGCTGAGAGACCGGGGGCGTGGTTTCAATGAGGCACTGATCGAGGCGGCAGATGTACGTTTCCGCCCGATCATCATGACCGGCATAACCACAGCTGCAGGGTCCATTCCGCTGCTGCTCTCCTCAGGGGCTGGTGCGGAAACCAGGACAGTGATCGGTACCGTGATCCTGGCGGGTGTGATCGCGGCAACCCTGTTTACTCTCTATATCGTACCGGTTGCCTACCATCTGCTGGCTCGTCATACAGGTTCACCGCTGCAACGTGGTCAACAACTGAAACAAGAGATGCAGCTGCAGCCGGATCGGGCGCAGGCAAACGACCGTGCTCCCTGAGTCCGGTTTCGTCATGGCAGGTTAGACCGCTAGTGTACTGTCTCATACTAATGCGTGATATCAGCGTGACGCATTAGTATGAGACAGTGCACTAGGCTTGCGACTGTGACGGATTGCGATGCCGAGTGGAGTCGGCACTCGAGCTTAATTCAGAGATATCCATTGGACGGGCCAGATGGTGTCCTTGCACATAATCTACGCCGATCTCGTGCAGAAAACTCAGTATTTCAACATTCTCCACATACTCCGCCACCGTCATCTTGCCCAGTGAATGAGCGATATCGTTGATCGACTGGACGATCGCTCTGTCCCCGGCATCCGAAGCCACGCCTCTGACGAACAGACCATCGATCTTGACGTAATCCACCGGCAGATTTTTCAGATGGGAGAAGGAGGAGAAGCCACTGCCGAAATCGTCCAGCGCAAAGCGACAGCCCAGGGTATTGAGTCTCGAAATCAATTGATTGGCCGAGACCAGATTGGAGACCGCCGAAGTCTCGGTAATCTCAAAGATCACCCTACTGGAATCGATCGCAAGGGAAATGACCAGCTCCTCGATCGTCTCGATCAGCGCCATATTGGTGATCGTCTGTCCCGATAGATTAATGGTGAATGTACCGGGATATCCCTGCTCTTGTAACTGTGCGAGTTTCCTAAGGGCGGCATTCACCACCCAACCATCGATCTTGTCCATCATATTGAAGCGTTCTGCGGTCGGCAGAAAGGCACCGGGGAAGACCATACCCCAGGAGGGATCGTTCAACCGCAGTAAGACCTCATTGATTATCGATGCCTCGGGTACCACAGGAAGGAGCTGTTCATAGATCGGTCCATTAGCATCTGACATCAGTGCAGTAGGGATATGTTCAACCGGAATAATCGGCTGGAAGTGTAGTGCCAAGTGGTCTGACTCCAACGCATTGTGCAGCCGTGACGACCAGCCCAAATCTTTGTCCATCGCCTGTTTGTTATCGTTCTCGGGAATGAACAGATGGGTGCGATTTCGGCCCTCACCCTTCGCGATATGACAGGCAATATCCGCATTGGCCAATACTTCACTGGAAGAGGCTGTATCCTTGTCGATTAAGGCGATACCGATGGTGCCGTTGATCTTGTACTGTTTGCCGTTGTAGATAAACATATATTGATCGAGCATTTCACGATAGTCTTCAGCGACGACTTCAACACTGTTCTTCGAAACGTTCCTCAGGATGACGGCGAACTCGTCACCGCCCAAGCGGGCGAGCATGTCCGATTTGCGTAGACGCTGGTTCATCTGCTGAGCGATCTCCACCAGCAGATGGTCTCCTGCAGTATGGCCCGCTGTGTCGTTGATATACTTAAAACGATCCAGGTCGAGATAGAGCAATGCACTGACCTCATTACTGCGCTTGAGCCGCTCTACCTCCTGAGTCAATTGCTCTTCGAAATAGCGCCGGTTGTGTAGCTTGGTCAGCACATCATGGCCGGCCTGCCAACGTAGCTCTTCTTCAAGCTGTTTATGTTCCGAGATGTCTCGAAACGCGACAACCGAACCCTCACGCTTACCCTCAATGGTGAGTGGGTAGACGGTACACTCCACCGGGATAGGCTGCCCGGATTTGTGCCAGAAGATGGTCTCCCTAGCCTGAACCTTGTCACCATCTGCATAGCTCTTCTGAAGAAAACAGTGCTCCGGTGCGATGAGACTGCCCTCGTCAGCGGAGAAGTGGAACAGTTCATAGGCCGATTTTCCGATTAACAACGCCTCAGAGTCATAGCCCAATATCTGACGGCAGGCGGGATTGACGAATGAGATATGGCCGTTGGGATCGACCCCGTAGACCCCATCCCCTACCGACCTGAGAATACCGCCAAGCCTTTTACGTTCCATCTCGATCGATTTATGCGCACGAATATGGCGGCTCATCGCATCGATACGGGTAAGAAACAGGTCATCGCTCTCATTCTTGAACATACACTCGACGGCGCCGGCTTCAAGAGAGTCCTTGATCGCCCTGTCGAGATAGGTGCCGGTGATGATCGCGGTAGTGATGGATGCGGTGGTCTCGTTTTCGCGGAGTTTCTGACAAAGCACATCACCTGTGGCGTCCGGCATGAAGTAATCTATGATCGCGATATCGAAGGGAGACGCCAGGGCCTTTTTGAAGCCTTCGCCGACATTGCCGGCAATTTCAGTCTCATAGCCATTGGCATTCAAGAGACGCTTATACTTGACCCTGACGGTTCTGGAATCATCAACAAACAGCACGCGTATTGGCTGAACCGCCGGCAGGCTCTCCGCCTGGTTTGTCTTCATCTTGTTGGCTTCTGCCAGCAAGCTAGCGAGCCGATCGGCACTGTGCTTGTAGTCTGACCAAAGCATGAAGGCCGAGTTGGGTCTTTTTTTCGCCCACTCATCGACCTGCTCATGCTCTTCATGGGCAAAGGCGATGATTACCTGGGAGGCATGGGCTTGCCTCTCCAGCATTAAGCAGAGCGATGATGCATCGATGGAGGAATCGGCGGGCCAGCCCACCATAACCGCATCAAAAACCACGCCGTCATCTGAGCTGGCTCGGATGCGTGTAATGGCGGATTTGTGGTCGGCATCGCCCTCAACCTCGTAACCCGCCTTTATCAAGAGATTTCTCTGGATATGGCGGATGGTTGGCGAGTGCTCTATCAGTAAAACTCTCGGCAAAGCATCTACCTCGAAGACCAGCAATTACAATCAGTGAAATGGTAAATAGCCATATTTATTATAAAGTTATCGGGCAGGGGCTCAGTAACTTTAAACATCAAGGAATTACAGTAAGCTATAGGATTTTTATTCTTGATTTGATAGTCCGGTTTTCCCAAGACATCCTTACTTAGGGGGGGTGAGAGCAGACCTGCCCTAACATATCGAATCCCCTATGCACGCTTTCGAGCCCTGGTGTGAATTGACACTCCCCAGTTGGATGCATCCCCTGGTGATGATGCTGCCGTGTCTGGCGGCCAAATCGCTCGCTTTCATGGCTGCTCAGAAAGTTTAGATCCTGAGTAGACCAGGGCGTCCGCTTGAGTAGGATCTGTATGCCAGGACGGCATGGTCTCAAACCAGCCATCGTTGTCGGATGTGATATTCAACTTGGTAGCAGTCACTGAGAATGGGGCTGTTTCGATCGTCAAGTCGTAGATCACGATATCCAGGGGATCTTCTCCTGACGTCACGGCGTTTCCGTCCAACTGCCATGCGGCCAGCTTGTCTCCGGTCAGATTCCATCTGGGAAAGAGACCCGCCACATTGGGGTCTGCGTCGATGAAGCTAATCGATGCATCTGTCGGTTGTTCGGGGTCGGTATGAGGACCAATCCAAATGTCGTAATCGCCAAACAGCGCAACGTTATCGGAAAGGTGTCTGTAGCTGGCGATCAGTGTGCCGTCCGGAGAGAGCTTGGGGTCGAAATCACCGGGACCGTTGGGTGTGCTCAGAACCGTGTTTGAGCCGGTAGTCCGTTCGACAAGATTGGACAGGGTCTTGGTTGTGGGGTCGATGGTGGCCGTATAGACCCGGCTGAACTCCTGGCCGTTATTGAATCTCTGTCTTTTGAAGGTGATAAGGTTACCTGTTCCCCAGTAAGGATCCGCATCGATCTCCCCATTGGCGATATCGGGTGGATTCGAATCGTAGCTCAGCGGGACTTGGTTGCCTCCGTCGATATCCATGACGTAGAGCCTGAGTTGAAAACTGCCTGGATTGTGCCGATCGCTGACAAAGATAATATGTTGTCCGTCCGGCGATGGCTCGGGTGTTGCGTCTACGGCGTTGTTGGATGAGACGAACCCCGTGACGGGGTCGAGGTCGGTGAGAAATCGCGGGTTTTCGCCGTCCGCATTCATGATCGCGATCGCACTGCCGCTCAGGTCTGCTTCGTTATAGAGGGTGTCGGAGTTAACGTCCTCGATATAGGTCTGGTAGATAAGAAAAGGGGCGTTTGCAGCGCTTTCAGGCGCATAGACAACGTGATTCTGTTCGTATCGAGTTGATGAGATCTGTTGCCTGTTACTGCCGGTTGCGTTATCGGTAAACACGCCGTATTCCACTGACAGACCGCTCGTCGGGTCCGTGGGGTCTTGATTCGGTTGGGTGGGTTGTGGATCTGCGCCATCTACAAGGTTATCGCCGTCTGTATCACGCAACAGGGGATTGGTGTTGTACATCTCGATTTCCGCACCATCCCAGAGCCGGTCTCCGTCGCTGTCCGCGTTCAGTGGTTCCGTGCCTGCCGTAGCCTCTTCCTGGTTGGTCAGTCCATCGCCGTCGGCGTCGCCGGAGGGCGGTAGTGTCTCATCTTCGTCGCCACCGCCCCCTCCGCCACAGGCGAAGAGCGTCACGAGAAGGGTTGAAAGCAGAATCCGTTTGAAACTTGCTGAATGGGGAATGGACACGATCTTGATCCTATGATCCTTTAATCCTGATGATAGACGCAGCTATCGGCAGATATCCGATATTGTTGATAGCGCAAGATTATAATGTGATTTTTGTCTGATTTTTCTTTATCAAGCACATAATTTTGAGACACATGAACCCCAATTGGTTTCCGCCAATCGTATCCGTTCTTTCCAGTTGCTGGTCCCGGGGCAGCAGAAAACCGTACCGGCTGGATGATAAGCCTTAATAACCACCGGTGTACGATCGAATTCAAGTTGACCGGAGGCAGGATCGAGCATCCGGCTAACAAGATTTACGATCGAAGTTGTTACTCTGTCTGTTGTTGAGATTTCAGTAATGAAAAGTGTTTTCGCTCATCTCCAGTCCCCTGTCTGAAGTTGAATCTTTGTGTAGTTATTCTCCGTATAAAGCTGTAACGGATTTAGCGTCCGTTGTTATCAGGAATGTTGATTTAAGATTGGAGATGATTATGAAATACATTAGATATATATTGCTTTCTATGGGATTACTTGGTGCTACATTCGCACATGCGGGTCTCCTGAAGGGTGACTGCAGTTACTACTTTACAACTACCGATGGTGGCGTTACCGGCTCCTATTTAAACAAGGGTGTATCCGACCCTGCTGCATGCTTCAACCGGGCCGCACAAACATTTTCGACATTTTATCCATCCAGTGGATATCATGCCTGGTGTGGACACATACTCTTTGCGCAAGCCCAGGATCATGTCTTTGCATTGGCTTCTACACAGCACTTTATTGAGAACAATGGACAGATCACGATTCCGGGGTATGGCGGTATCCTGAAAGCCAAAGGCGTCACTCGAGCAGATGCAGAAATCGCTGCGGAACTGAATTGTTATCGCTAGGGTCAATGCAACAGCCGTCTTTCGGGCGGCTTGTTACATCTTTACCCGACACAGTTGCTAATCGTCAAAATGTCCATTCTCTAGAAAATAGACGATCTGAGAGATCACTGCATCGTCCCGCATAATAAATGTATGCCCGGATTTTACCCTGAGAAAATCCCTCATTTCCGGCAGTTTGGTACGCTCAACAGCGACTTTGCCGTCATCGGCGCCGGGTATTTCCGGTAGAAACCAGGGTTCTCCATCTGACTCTCCTGCGATGATTCCGATTTCACCGGCAATCGGCTTAAGACGGTTAGGCAGGCTGTGCTCATCCGTACCCAGCATCTGGGCATTGGGCCCCATGATTGTCTGATAGAAAAAATCGTCTTTCATCCCGTCTGCCACTTCGCTGCCTTTGTTGGGTGGCGCCAACATCACAATGCGGCCCAGGTTGTCTATCTGATGATCCTGCAGGTAATAGCGCACGATAATACCGCCGAGGGAGTGTGTGACGAAGTGGATCGATGCAGCCCGCTTATCGCGACAGTATGTTATGGCCGACTCCATCATTGGCGCGGTGAACGCCTCCAGGCTCTGGCTCAAGCTCGGGTAACTTTCATTCCATACCGTATATCCCTGGGCTATCAAGGCATCCTCGATTAAACTCATCGACATGGCAGTGCGGCCCATACCGTGCAGAAGAATAGCGCAATCACCCTCGTTCTGGTCTGCCGGTGTGAGCGTAGGTATTAGTAAAAGTAGTGCAGCAACAAAAACTGTCTTTCTTTTCATCTGATCGTCACGGATATCGTTCAGTGGTTTGAGAGTCGATTGGCTATCCTCACCATTTTGGCCAACTCCTTTTCCAGTGCCTGCCGTTTTTTTTGCAGGTAGCTCTTGAGGTCACGTTTTTTCAGGAACAGAAAAAATACCCGGATATTTTCGACAATCCTCTGCTTTTCTCCGCGCACCATCAATAGGACTGCACTGCTGATAATCAGTGTGGCAATATAGGCAAACATCCATTGCCAACCGAAATATTGATATACCAGGAAAATCTGCAGCCCCCAAAAGGCTGAAAAAGAGACCAGTCCCAATACCATTTGGGTGGTATCGTACTGATTGGTTCCCCTGGCGAAATGGTGTGTTAGTTGTTTTGTGATTTGATACGGGATATAGCTGTTGATAAAGCCCCAAAGCGCGATAGGGAATACGACTAAAAGCATCCCTATCGTTCGTAGAAGATAGAGTACGATCAGAGTCGGCTTGTAATCGATCGAAAGTTGATAGTCTTTGACACCGCAATAGTGGCAGATCCGTTCGAAATGCTTGAGCTGGATAATCAGCGCCCTCACTCGGTCAGGCTCATAGTTTCTAAGCAGCTTTTGCGCATCGATGATGCGTTGCTGAGCGCGAAACCTTTGTTGCAGATTTCGCCGATGATATCTTCCGTGACGTAAGGCGAAAAATTGCTCGACCCTGTTGACGAGATGAATCTCTTCCCAGCTCTCGGCATTCAACGTGAGTGATGCCAGACCCTGTCTGATTCTTTCGGTGAGTTCATACACTTTCTGCTCATCGGTATGTCCTGTAGGAAAGCAGAGCTCGATCGGCTTGCCAAACTGCACCAATACGGCACTTCTGAATTGCCCCTTTTGCGGAAATGTCAGGCCTACGGGAATGACCGCAGGCTCGACACCGGTCGCTTCAATCGTGCCTAAAGCCAGACGTGCCGCGCCTGTTTTCAACTCGGTTAACTGAGAGTCATCGTGACTCTGTCCCTCGGGAAAGATGATCAGGGTTTCACCTTTTGCAAGCAGTCCGTAACATTTCTCGAAAGTGTCCCTGTTTTTACTGACATCGACCCCCGGGTCCGCTCGACGATAGATCGGCACGGCCCCCATCTGTCGCAGAACCGGTCTTAGCAGGGGGTTATCGAATAAGCCGCTGCGCGCCAGCGGGCGAATGGCCTTTGGGGTCGCTGCCTGTAACACCAGCGGATCGGCGAGGGCATTGACATGGTTGGCGCAGAGCACAATGCCCTGATCCTCAGGCAGATTTTCCAGCCCCGAGACCTCAAATCTGCGATAAAAGATCTTGACCACCCATCGACAGAAGGTCTGCCAGAGTTTTTCAAACCAGCTCAGCTTTGTAACTCCGGATATTGTCAAAGTTTCACGTCCCATGAGGCGATTCTCAATCCATTCACATTCAGCTTAGCTTTTAAATCAGACAAAATGAACGATGCTGAATCCTGATTCCGCTGTCTCTCCTTGGCTGGTTGAAAATCTTCGCCCGATTTGGGTATTGTCTCTCCCAACATACTGCACGCTGATGGCACGGGACCTATAGATGAGGAAAGTACACTTCAGGATCAACTGTTGAAGACCGGATTGGTCGATGAAAACAAGGCCCACCGAGCTAAGGGGCAGCACCGGAAACAGGCTCTCATAGTAACAAGGGCTGGATAGGGTTTCGAGACTAGGGATGAGTGGCAATGCCAGATAGGTGGAGACAAGCTCCACCTAGGCTTAGTATGACTTACCAGTTAAGCGGTGCACCCACATCGATCAGGATGCTGCCATAACCTTCATCGAGTCCATTTTGTACAGTGTGACGTGTCTTGGCATATCCGCCAGAGTGAAGGATAGAGCTGCCGTAAGAGTCGCCAATGCCCGGCTGTACGGCTGTTGCGAGTTGGGTTGAATCTGCTGTTCCAGCATAAAGATCGGGGTTTTGGCCCGTGACGTCAAATGCGCCGGCGTACAGATTGGTTGAAAGGATCATGGCTGCTGTGAGTACGATTTTTTTCATGGTGTTATTCCTGTGTTTTGGTTTGAATTCGCAGTAATTGTTGCGTTCAATTACCTATACGCAGGGTAATATGGGTTGGATTCAAAATAGTTTTGAGAGGCAAAACCTCAACAGCCTTTGATTGTTTCAGGGTTGAGCGTGTGGCGAGACGGAATATCGCGGATATAGGGTGTACTGACGGGCTGCTGATTGTCGATACGGGTCCGTCAGGTGTGCTTGTGTCATCTTCCGTTCACTCTCTATACTTCATGTTGAGCAAGGTTAATAAGCGCGAGCGTTGCCGTCCTGAGGATTTTTCAGATTACAGAAAAACACCACCAAGAAGAATATGCAAAGTGATTATTCTGATGGGGCCTGTCTATTTAATTGGGTACTCATGCCCCGGCTGCTGCTCTGTTTTATGTTGCTTTTTCCTGTACTCTCTGCGGCGGAACAGGAGCAGTCCCGCCAGGTATTGATTCTCAACTCATACCATTCAAGCATGGCTTGGGTCGCTGATATTGAACGGGGTGTGCGAGATATGCTGCGAGGTGAAACCGATGAGATCGAAATCTTTTCGGAGTTCATGGACACCAAGCGCATTCCATTTACGTCGAAATATGAACAGCAGATCCATGACTTTCTACGCGGCAAATACGCAGGAAACCGGTTCGCAACCATAGTCGTCACGGATAACAATGCCTTTGACTTTATGCGCCGTCACGGCGAGGTGCTTTTTCCCGGTGTGCCGGTGGTATTCTGCGGTATTAATTTCTTCAAGGACGAACAACTTGAGGGGTATTCAAATTATACCGGGGTGACAGGGACCTACGATGCCAAAGGTACCTTATCGCTGGCGCTGCAACTGCATCCCAATACCCAACAGGTATTGGTGATCAATGATCACTTACCGACCGGACTGGCCACCGAAGCGGATATACGTCAGCAGCTCAATGGCCTGGATCTCAAGGTTCCAGTCCGTTATGCGGAAAAGATGCCGATTGCCGAGCTTGAGGCGCAATTGGCTGCGCTACCGGCGGACAGCATCGTCCTTCTCGGTAACTACTACCGGGACGGTCTGGACCTCTTCATCCCTCCCAAAGAGAGTTCCCGTTTGATCTCCAGCACGAGCAGGGCACCCGTCTATAGCATGCAGGAGTTTCGTGTCGGTCAGGGTGTGGTCGGTGGCTATGTCGTCAGCGGTTATCGCCAGGGGCGCACCGCCGGGAGTTTGGTGGCGGAGATTCTCAATGAAAAGCCGGTATTGGAGATGCCGGTCATCAAGACCGTCGTGAATCGGTTGATGTTCGACAGTATCCAGTTGGACCGTTTTGGAATCGATCCCGCCCATCTCCCCTTGGGCAGTTCCCAGGTCAATCATAACCGGGCCCTGTTTACACAACAGGAGAGAATCTGGCTGGAGCAGCACCCCGTGATACGGATCGCCCCGGATCCCGACTTTCCCCCGATCGAATATTTTGATGAAAGCGGCGCTTATCATGGGCTGGCTGCTGACTACATACGAAAACTGGAAAATAAGATCGGATTCCGTTTTGACATTGTGCGTCTGGAAAACTGGGATCAGGCGGTCGCCCAGGCACAAAGTCGCGAGGTGGACATGTGGGCAGCGGCCAGCCCCACGGAACAGCGGCTGGCCTATATGGCTTTCACCCAGCCCATGATCGATGTGCCCGCCGTCATCATGACGCGGCGTGAAGAGACGGGAGTGCAGGGCATGCCGGACCTGATCGGAAAACGGGTAACCGTTGTCTCGGGGTATGCCGCGCATGACTTTCTGTTAGAGAACTATCCGGAAATTCAGCTCGACGTGGCCCCCGATATACGCAGTGCCTTACGTAAGGTCTCTTTCGGTGAGGTAGATGCCATGATCGGCAACATGGCCACCTCCACCTATTTCATGGAACGGGAGGGGATCAGCAACCTGAAAGTGGCCGGCGAGTCCGGTTACCGTTATCGCTGGTCATTGGCGGTGCGCAAAGACTGGCCGATGCTGCGCCATATTCTCGATAAAGGGCTGAGGTTGATCACTGAGCAAGAGCGGCGTGCCATCATGAATCGATGGGTGCGTTTCGACATGGCGGGTCGGGCATGGTGGCAACTGTCACGTGAACAGTGGATCGTTCTACTGACTGCGACTGCGGTGTTTGCGATAGCTACCATTCTGGCCTGGAATATGATCCTGCGGCGTCGCGTCAGAGAGCGGACAGTCGATCTGGCCAGGATCAATGAGCGGCTGAATGAGGCCAACAAGCAGTTGGGCGAGAGTGAAGAGAAATACCGTTTGATCTTTGAAACTTCGGAAGATCCAATGTGGCTGATTGAGGACAATCAGTTCGTCATGACCAACCAGGCGGCATCCCGTCTGCTGGGTTACGCGAGTCCGCAACAACTGATCAATACGCCGCCTTGGGAGTTGTCGCCGCAATTCCAGCCCGATGGGATCTCCTCCGATGCGAAGGCCAGGGCAATGATAGATCAGGCGATGAAATACGGTTATAACCGTTTTGAGTGGGAGCATATCAAATACGATGGTACGACCTTTCCTGTCGAGGTTTCCCTGACGCGTATTCCATACCGCGGCCACGCAGCCATATTCTGTATGTGGAATGACATTACCGAGCGTAAAGCAGCCGCTTTGGAGATCCAGCGCCTGGCTTCCCATGACGCTCTCACCGGTCTCGCCAGCCTGCGTTTGGCGGAAGACCGTATCGAGATGGCGATTGCCGAGGCGAAACGGGAGAAGTGCAAAATGGCCGTGCTGTTTATCGATCTCGACGGATTCAAGATGATTAACGATGAGTATGGTCACGATGCGGGTGATGCCTTGCTAAAAGAAGTGGCGGCTCGACTGAATAGCAATGTGAGAGAAGTCGATACCGTTGCGCGCATGGGCGGAGATGAGTTCCTGATTATATTGAATTCCATTAAGATCTTATCCGATATCAAACGTGTTTCGGAACAGATCGTCGAGTCAGTGAGACGCCCCTATATGTACGAAGGTCATGCGCTGAAAGTCAGCATCAGTGTGGGCGTCGCGCTCTACCCCGATCATGGCGATTCTAGGGAAACCCTGGTGCGGGTTGCCGATAGGGCTATGTATGAGGTGAAGCGGGAAAGCAAAAATAACTACTGTGTTGCGCAGAGCTAAAGCTGGTGCTTTGTAACTTAAAACATCAATAAATTCAGTGAGGTATGGGGTCTTTGTTGTTGCTGAATGGTGCGATTCGGAAGTCGCGCCAATCATGCGACTGCGTCACACCGGACCACCGCTGCAACCTGGCCGGCAACTGATGCGATAGCCGGATGTTGCGCAGACAAGCATCGGCCTGCTATTCAAGATCAAAAGGTCAGGGGCTACAAGCGTGGCACAGCTCGGTGTTGCGGTTCTCGACTAAAGATGAGCCATTGTCGGCAATCGGTATCTATCTCAGGGGCAGTAGGAAGAAATGCTCGCTCACCCAAGCTGCATGTGAACGGTTTCTTTCTGCGGATAATGGTGTAGTATCTGCAATCAGAGGATACGTTCATAAATATGTAATAAAAATCTGTATCCCGGTTTTCAGATTCCGGTCAGTCATCGAACCAGAGGGGCTCGATGAGGTCTGGCGATCCCTCCTCAGCCGTCGTGAGTGGGGTTAATTTAAAAAGATTTCACGTAGGGCAGTAGCCATATCGGCAATAAAACAACTCAGCTCTAAAAAACCATAAAAGCTGAATTCAATTGATACTGTGGAGAATCGCACGATGAGTCAAATGAAACAGAAGCTGCCAGGGATAGCTCTGATCGGTGCCTGCATGATGCTGCCAGCCACCGCATCCGCCTACAACTTCAGTCAGGTTTTCGGTGGTGACGTGGATGTCAGCATCGGTGGCTATGCAAAATTGAGTGCCATGTGGACCGATACCGACAGCGGAACCATCGCTGGCGGAGCCGGTGGTGCGGGCAGGACTTTCTATCTGCCCTCGTCCATCCCGACGGGTGGTGATGACGGTGATGCGGTGTATGACATGACTGCCCGTGAGTCCCGCATCAATTTCAAGGCCAAGACAAAAGCTGGTGATCACTCGCTTGGCGTGGTGATGGAGATGGATTTCTTGACCACCGGATTCGGTAACGAGGCGGTGAGTAACAGTTACTCCCCACGCCTGAGACACTACCTCTTCACCTTCGACAACTGGCTGTTCGGCCAAACCTGGTCGACCTTCATGGATACCGGGGCACTGCCCGATGCGTTGGACTTTCTGGGTGCCCCGGAAGGTACGGTGTTTGTCAGGCAGCCGATGATTCGCTATAGCCTGGGTAATGTCCAGCTGGCTTTGGAGAATCCGGAAACTTTTGCCGATACCGGCCTGAGTGACGACAATGCACTGCCTGATCTGGCGGCCAACTACAGCATGAAAATGGGCTGGGGACACGTGCGGGTCAACGGTCTGCTGCGTCAACTGAAGGTCGAGGATGGCGGCTCGGAAGAGACCACCACCGGCTGGGGACTTGGCGTCAGCGGCAAGATCAAAATCCTCGATACGGATGATATCCGCTTCGCGGTCAACTACGGTGACGGCATGGGCCGCTACACCAGTCTGGGTGTGGTCAGAGATGCGGTGGTCGATCCGGGTGATGGCAGTCTTGAGGCGGTGGAATCCCTCGCCGGCTTTGTCGCCTATCGGCACATGTGGAACAGCAAGTGGCGCTCGAACGTGATTCTGAGTATGGTTGAGGTGGATAACCCCTCCTTCGCTCCGGGCAGTCTCAATGAGAGCGCCAACAGCATCCAGGTCAACCTGATGTACAACCCGATCAAACCGGTTACCCTCGGGGTCATGTATCTGCATGGCCAGTTGGAGAAAGAGAGTGGTGACGAGGGTGAGCTGGATCGGCTGCAATTTGCCGCTAAATACGCCTTCTGATCAGAACCTTCCATCCATTGACAGGCCTTGCAGTCTACTCTGCAGGGCCTGTTTTTGTGTAACGGACTAAGAGTTTTTCAATCGGCTCTGACAGGAGAAGATGTGATGGCGTTTTATGCGAAGATGGTGGTCTCTGGTGTGCTGTTGATCTGGCTGAGCCTGACTGGCTGCTCGGTGCAGGCGGCGCGGATTACCATTCCCGACAGTTTCGAGTTTCTCGCCCTGGATGGTCAGGCCGTGAGCGGTTCCCTGCTTTCTCATCAGGCGCAACTTGAGCTGCCGGAAGGTAAGCGCCAGATTACCTTGCGCTATAAGGATGTGATCATCGATCCGGATCTGGGTTATGAGGCGGTCATCAATTCGAAACCCTTTGTGGTAAGCCTGGATGCCAAACCCGGGGTCCACTATCGACTGGCCCCGGAGCCTGCCGCCTTTGAGGATAAACAGGCCTATGCAAAAAATCCTCAGGTCACCATCAGCAGTGAACTGGAGCCCAAGCCGAAGCTTGTTGAGACGGGTGATGTCAAAACGTCATCGCGGATGCAACCGGTGGCTGTCAAAACGGAAGCGCAAGCGGACAAGCTGCCTAAGGATGCGGGGGAGCGGTTGCGCTACTGGTGGCTCAAGGCGGATCAGGATACCCGCCAGTCATTCATGAGCTGGATCGTCAGCCAATAGGGCCTGCAACAGGCCCTGTCGGCATAGAGGCTTTAAGCGTTGATCTGGGTCTGTTCGATAAGGAAGTCATAGCAGAGGTCACGAACCTCTTTATCCGAACGGCACTTCATGGCGGCGCGGGGATGTTGGTTGAGATGGCCACTGATGCCATAGATATCGTTGAAGCCCCACTCGATCTCTTCACGCAGTGGTACGAATTGCTCCTGGATTACTTTGTAGATGGGGCGCACATCGAACTTCGGGTTCTTCAGGAAGTTGAGTAACAGCTCCAGATTGCAGTTGCCGGCACCCCGGCCGATGCCGTTGATGGTGGCGTCGAGCAGATTGACCCCGTCGATAATCGCCTGCTGGGTATTGGCAAAAGCAAGCTGCTGATTGTTGTGGGCGTGGAAACCCAACTCCTTGCTCGGTGCATGCTTCTTATAGAGCTCAAGGTAGTCGGTGACCTGTTCCGAGTAGAAGGCGCCATAACTGTCCACCAGATAGAGGTAGTCCAGCTCCTTGGTCTCTTCAACCTGATTGAGGGCCTCGATCAGATCGGTACGAATGGCGGCGGAGCAGGCCATGATGTTGATGGTGGTTTCATAGCCCAGATCCTTGGAGCGTTTCACCAGATCCAGACCCTTGTCGATGTCCGGCACATAGCAGGCGACCCGGGCCATATCGAAGGGGCTCTGATCCCGCGGCTGCAGACTGTTGACGTCCACCCGGCCGATATCGAACATCACCGCCACCAGCGGCCGATTCTCACACTCATGGGAGTCGATGACCATCTTCAGATCGTCGTCATCGCAGAAGTTCCATTTGCCATAGGCCTCGCGGGTATACTCTTCGCTGACCATCAGCTTCTTGCCCAGCTCGATGACATCCACACCGGAATCGCAAGCCGCCCGGTAGACCGACTTCACGAAATCATCGGTGAAATGGAAGTTGTTGATCAGTCCACCATCGCGAATGGTGCAGTCCAGGACTTTGAGCTCTTTGCGAAACACGTCGGATTCCTCGTGGGCGGGTTAAATCCTCAATTTTAGCGGATAGCTCCAGGGTGAACTATGGTTGGTTGGCATAAATAAGCATGAATTTATCTATAGTTTGTATTTGTCATCTCACGGTATCCGTTGCCACAATTCACTCAGCCTATCGATTTGGCATGAGTTTTCCCATAGGGCCGAAGCGCCGCACCATGGCCGATTCAGCTGGCAAGCGAGACTCTCCTGCCAGCTGAAAGGGAAAGATTTCTTCACCGGGTTGTTCGCATCAGGCCGTCGTGGTCTGTTGGCTGTCGAGGCGCGCCTCCTCACGTAGTCTTCGTGCCGCCTGTTGCATGTTCTTCAGTGCCGGAATGACCTCCTGCCATTGTCGGGTCTTGAGACCACAATCCGGATTGATCCACAGCCGCTCAGCAGGTATGCGCAATTGGGCCAGTTGAATCAGTTTAACCATACTCGCCATGCTCGGTATGTTGGGGGAGTGGATGTCGTACACGCCGGGGCCGATCTCGTTGGGGTACTCGTACGACTCGAATACATCGAGCAGCTCCATGTCAGAGCGGGAGGTCTCGATGGTGATGACATCCGCATCCATGGCAGCGATCGATTCGATGATATCGTTGAATTCCGAATAACACATGTGGGTGTGAATCTGGGTATCGTCCTGTACCCCGTTGGCGGTCAGGCGGAAGGCCTTCAAAGCCCACTCGAGGTAGTCGGGCCACTGTTTGCGCCGGAGCGGCAGGCCTTCGCGCAGCGCCGCCTCGTCGATCTGGATAATCGCCGTTCCCGCCTGTTCCAGTGCCAGTACCTCGTCACGCAGGGCGAGGGCCAGCTGATTGCAGGTCAGGGCCAGGGGTTGGTCGTCCCTTACGAATGACCAGTTGAGCATGGTGACCGGCCCGGTCAACATGCCTTTTACCGGTTTATTGGTGAGCGACTGAGCATAGCTGGTCCATTGGGTGGTGATATCAGTTTGCCGTTGTACGTCACCATAGATGATCGGCGGTTTGACACAACGGGATCCATAAGACTGAACCCAGCCGAAACGGGTGAAGGCAAAGCCTGAGAGAAATTCAGCGAAGTACTCGACCATGTCATTACGCTCCGCCTCACCGTGTACCAGTACATCCAGGCCGACATCCTCCTGCAACCTGATCGCCTGTGCGATCTCTTTCTCCATCGCGTTGCGATAGTCGGCGCTGCTGAGTCTGCCTTCGCGATGGGCTTTTCTGGCCTGCCGAATCTCATTGGTCTGCGGAAATGAGCCGATGGTTGTGGTCGGAAAGAGCGGTAGATTCAATCTCTGCTGCTGAATGGTTCGGCGGGTTGCGAATGGGTGTCGGCGCTGGCTCATCGCTTCGGTGATTTTGGCGATCCGATCTACAACCGCCGGGATGTGGATCTGTGGTGATTCGGAGCGCCGCTGGATGGCCTGGGCATTGTCACTCAATTGGCGGGCTACCGCCTGCCGGCCGTGGTTGAGTGCGCTGGCTAATGTCTCGAGCTCCGACAACTTCTGCAGGGCGAAACTGAGCCAGGATTTTATCTCGTCATCGAGATCGGTTTCGCTCTCGAGATCCACCGGCACATGGAGCAGGGAGCAGGAAGGTGCCAGCCAGAGTCTGTCACCAAGCCGCTGATGAATCGGTTCCAACCAATCCAGCAGGCTATTGAGGTGGCATTTCCAGATATTCCGTCCGTCGATAACCCCAAGCGAGAGTATCTTGTGCTGTGGCAGCCAGTCGATGATCCGCTCAACTTCATCCCTGGCCCGGGTGGCGTCGATATGCAGACCAGCCACCGGCAGTTCGCACGCCAGTTGCAGGTTCTCTTTCAGGCTGCCGAAATAGGTTGTCAGCAGTAGCTTGATGGTTTTTGTCTGCAGTCGAAAATAGGCATTTCTCAGGGCATGGCGCCAGGTCTGATCCAGTTCAGTGACCAGAATGGGCTCATCAATCTGCAGCCATTCGATCCCCGCGTCAGCCAGCTGTTGCAGCAGTTGCTGGTAGACCGGTAGAAGGCGCTCCAGTAGATCGAGGGGATTGCTGCCGTCCTTGCTTTTGCCAAGCCATAGGTAGGTGACCGGACCGATGATCACCGGTTTGAGGTTTTTCGACTGGCTCTCTTCAATCTGCATCAACAGTTGCTCTGCATTCAGCTCGAACTGGGTCTCCCGCTCAAATTCAGGTACCAGATAGTGGTAGTTGGTATCGAACCACTTGGTCATTTCGGCTGCGGCCAACGGTGTGCTGGCTTCCGTCGAGCGTCCGCGGGCGACCTGGAAGTAGCGGTCCAGGGGGGTGAGCTGCTGCTGGGCAAATCGGCGCGGCAGGTTTCCCAGCATGATGCTGGTATCGAGCACATGATCGTAGAGGGAGAAGTCCCCGACGCAGGCCCAGTCCAGAGCCTGTTGGTGCTCGGAGTTCTGTGCACGGATCTGCTGCCCGGTGGTGGTCAGTTGCTGGGCATCGATTTCACCCCGCCAATAGGCTTCCAGGCTGAATTTGAGTTGGCGTCTGCCGCCGATGCGCGGCAGGCCGAGATTGTGAGTGGTTACCATGACCCCTGACCTTTGTGTTGTGAATCTGAGGTCGGGATTGTAGGCTTGTAAATCATGAAGATATAATGATCGTTATCTCTTAATTCATGAAAAAAATGCATAGATGATTGAGCTTACCCATCTCAAGATCGTTGCCGCCTTGCAACAACACGGTACCCTGACCAAAGCCGCCAATGCACTCTGTTTGAGTCAGTCGGCGCTCTCCCATCAGATACGCTATCTGGAACAGAAACTGGGTGTTGATATCTGGGTCAAAGAGGGGCGCAGATTGCGTCTGACCAGGGCAGGCAAGCTATTGCTGGAGACTGGGTCAAAGGTTCTGCCCCGCTTGCAGCAAACTGAACGGACCCTCAAAGCCTATGCGGATGGCCAGAGGGGTGTGTTGCGCCTCGGGGTGGAGTGTTATCCCTGCTATGAGTGGCTGACCGGGGTAATGGCTGCTTACCTGGAATCTAATCCGGATGTGGATGTAGATATCTTTCAGCGTTTCCCATTCAGCGGTTTTGAGGGTGTGTTGAACTTTCATATCGATATGCTGATAACCCCGGATCGTGCTGACCACCCGGGATTGAGTTATGAAGCTCTGTTTGAGTACGAGCTGATGTTGCTGGTGCCGCGGACCCACCCATTGGCTGACAGGGGTTGGGTAACCCCGGAACAGCTGGCCAGGGAGGTTTTGATCACCTTCCCGGTTGCGGAAGAGCGCCTGGATGTGCTGAATGGCTTTCTCTGGCCTACCGGGTTCCGGCCGCAACAGCACAAACAGATTGAATCGATAGAGATCATGCTGCAATTGGTGGCTCTATCCCGTGGGGTAACGGTGATTCCGCACTGGTTGGTCGATCGGGCTTGCGGTTTGTTGCCCTTGAAGAGTTTACGTTTGGGGCGTCAGGGGTTGCAGCGTAAACTCTATGCGGCCTATCGGTCGGAGGACCGGCAGTTGAGTTATCAGCAGGCCTTCATTTCAGTAGTTGGGAGTATGTCTCAAACCGGTCGGCATCAGTAGGATGGAAAGAATTGTTATCGATAGTTTGTGAAGTTGCTTCCTTGATCTGCGTGTGGATTCCTCTATTGAGTAAATGCAGCGGGTTATGTCTAGGTCCATTTATCCGCGGTCGAGGCAAATCCCTTACGAAATCTGTTTAAGATTGAGTATAAATTTTTTCTGCTGCCTGACGATATAGTCTTTCAAGTGCACGGAAGAGATGTGGTAAAAAGGAGCGAATTGGTTGAACGGATCTGGCGAACTAGTAAAACACCCGACTTGTATTTCCATCAGTATCATTAATGCACTGAGGTTTTGGGGTTTACGAATCAATCACCTGATATGGATTAGTTAAAGCAGCAGAGGATTGGCCGAAGTGGATTTAATATGAATAAAATTTGGGTATGCCCATTAATAAGGAGTCTTAAAAACCAGAAAATCAATAATTAGGATTTTAAGCTTATTGAGTTCTCAAAGGTGGTGTGTCATTATCGATTTACCGTAACATCAAGGAATATGGAGGATTGTTATGGATTCAGGAAAACTGTGTAATCATTTTATCTTTCTCATTTTAACTCCCTTTCTTCTATCCAATCTTATCGGTTGTGCCACTCAAGATACGCGAGTGCATTACAGAGCATCGGATACGCTTCTACACAAAAACCCAATCAAAAAGATCGCAATTGTTGGTGAAGCAAAAGTTATGCGGCCTAGAATGGGGGGTAAAGACGCTGCTCTTAGCCTCTCATCAAGCAAACTCCTGTTGGAAGATGCGCTACCGAAGCTTAAAAGCGCTTTTGAAAGCAAAGGTTATGAGGTCGTGCATGCGGATCCAGCTGGGGTAGGCTATTACTGGCGTGGTCCGGATGACTATTGGGTCTACGATTTTGACGCAAAAGATCCCGGTGCTGATAAATGGCGTGTTGAAAGTACGGCGCCTGTTTTTGAATATCCTGTTATTAAATCGAATGCTAAGGTTAGTGCTGCAGTCAGAGAGGAGTTTGAGAGGCTGAATGACTATATAAGTATGAATCGTTTGTTAGTGTACTTTCCTGAATTTAAAAATGTTTCCACAATAGCGAAAACTACAGGTGCAGATACGGTTTGTTTTGCCAGGATATGGGGCAAGCGCTACTCTGCAGGCAGGATAGCAGGGGATGTGGCTTTGAAAGTGCTGGTTGTCATGCTTGGTGGAGCGCCAACCGGAGGGCTTCAGGAAGAAAAAACGATGAATCTTATCTGCTCCAATGTGAAGACAAAACATCTTGTCTGGCATAATACTCACACTTCGTTTGAAGACCCAATAGGTGGTGTAAAACATAAATCCATTAATGAGGTAGGTGGCGAAGAAAAAAATCAGTCTCTTGCTGATACAGATATGATAGGTAGTAATAGCGATAATAGTTTCGTAGACGCCTTTTACAATAAGGCCATTCAAAGTCTGCCTGATGCGGGACAGACTTTTTCCCAGAGTTGCAAAATGACAGACCGGGCAAGAATGATCGTTTCATGTCCGGGTAACAATCCAACTGGCATCGTTGCTCAATCCTACTGAAGATCAGGGAGAGATTAAATGAAACTATCTGTTTTTACGTCTATTGTTTTGCTTCTTAGTACGTTTTTGCAAGCTGGATGTAACTCTATGGGATCCATCCATGTTGCTGCGCTTGAGGGGAACCTGGCTGAGGTTCGTGATTTGTCACGTAAAGGTGGTTCTATCAATGAAAAAAACAGTGCGGCTGGTGTCTACGAAGGATTTACTCCACTTCATATGGCAATCAACAATGGTCATAAAGATGTTGCACTCTATCTCATCAAGGGTGGAGCAAACGTAAATGAAAAGGGAAAGCTTGGAAGAACTCCCTTGCATTTGGCTGCGTATAATGGAATGCCGCAAGTGGCAAAGCTGCTTATTTCAAGGGGAGCCTATGTGAATGCGAGCAATGAAGAGGGAGCTACTCCACTTCACAGTGCTGCATTTGGAATAGTCAACAGTGGTGATCTTTTGAAGATTCTTCTTGCCAAAGGCGCTAATGTAGATAGTGGAACGGGTACAAAAATTGGTACTCCATTGATACATGCTACTAAATATGGAAATTTGGAAGCTGTAAAAGTCTTGCTGAACAACGGAGCTGATATTAATGCAAGGGATGAATCCGGGAATAGCGCTCTCCATTTTGCTTCTCTTTACGGGAGGATTGATGTAGCCACTTATCTGTTGATGAAAAATCCAGATGTAAATCAAGTTAACCAGGAAAACAACAGTCCACTGCATGTTGCTGCTATCAACGGCAGGAGAATGGTTGCTGAACAGCTGGTTTATCATGGGGCAAATCTCATCGGCAAAAATGGTGCGATGGAGACGCCTTTGGATTGTGCCAAACAGAACAATCGCGATACTGTGGTTGCTCTCCTTGAGCCATTTACTGAAACTGACACCGCCTCAGATGAGGTAGAGCAAGAGCAAAATAACGAACCATCTATTCTGGCAGACTAACGGTAGTTTTTTTGCAATGATCTTTTTTAATATAAGAGTGTTCTGAGAGGTGGTTCTGCTGTGTATAACTCGATCTTTAATCGGAAATAATGGGTGGGTGAGCTGAAGGGGTACCGAGAATCCTGTTGGCTCACTCTCTGGTTCATACCCAAGATAGTTTGTGGTCGGGTTTTGACAATGAGAGTCTGGAGTGCCGGCTTAAGACATGAGCAGCTATAGGATTGTCTGATCCATTATTGTTCAGTCACAGGTCAGCGTTTTGGGGGCGGCAATAAAAAAACACCAGGAGATATTCAATCCCCTGGTGTTTAACAAGTGGCTTTGCTTTTAGGCTTTTTGTTTGGCACGTCTCGCAAAACCCAGGCCTACTAAACCGAGGCCAAGCAGAGAGAGCGTGGCAGGTTCCGGGACGTTGCTGAATCTGACGTTGGCATTAGATGCAATTCTGATGCTGTAGTCACCATAGCCGGACTGGTCGCCGCCTCGGTTTACCCCCCTGACGGCCTCACCTCGGGTCAGATCGTAAGCCGAGATGGCTACGATATAGCTCCCTGCCTGTAATACTCTGTTGATCAACGAATTCAGATTGATCGGAAAGTTGCGGTCGTCATTGTGCGCAATCCGGTCATTTCTGTTTAATGTGCCGTCGTTTTCGAACAGAAAGATCTCTGTGTCGAAATCATCCGAGTTAACGGCAATTCTGGTTCTTGCAGCGGCATCTTGATCGAATAGTACATAAGACACCGAACCAGGTCCCCCATCCGTAATGGAACCCGTGGTCCTGATTACATTTGCCTGACTATTCAAGGGCAGAAGCATCACTAAACAGGCCAGAAAAAAGAGTGATTTCTTCATCGGAACATCCTTTATGGATAGTTGTTAAATAAGCGCTAGAAAAAAGTGTTACAAGATCATTTCTTGTACGGTGGTCTTGATTGCATGATTGATGCCAAAATTTTATTTTTTTAAGAATTACAATCAGTTGTCCATGTTGGTGTGAGAAAGCAAGGTAAAATTACCGGTTGTCTGTAAATTATTTCGACACTGTTTTGAATAATTGGAATTTCGGCTTGTTTGAGCTGTTTTCAAGCTATCCGTCTTTAGCGGGTAGGTTGACGAATTGCTGTCGGGTGGCCTCTTTAGCTTGGCTGTAACTTATTGATTGTAGTGTTGATTAGTGCAGGTATTTTTGAGGCTCGATGTTCAATAGTCGCCCTATTTCAATGAGTAATAATTGAAATTGTCTTTTTCCACCTGGTGATATCCGCTGCGTCGCTGGATTTTGCCTCCCAATAGATTGCCGTCAATGGTGTTGAGCCGCGGTGTGAATGGGTTGCCCGGATCGACCTTTTCGATAAGGAAATGGTGCTGGCGAGTGGCGACAGCCCCGATGTCCGCCAGTTTGATCGCCTGGACGAATTGTGTGCTCCAACTGTTCAAGCCGATGTTGCCGACCGGGGCGCCGATATTCAGGTTCCACCTGACGGTTGTTATGCTCGCCTTGCGATAACAGTAGACACAGAATATCCCGCACCAGCTCTTTTTCTGGCCGCTGATGAAAGGCTGGGGGCTCCAGGCTTTGCTGAATGGATCTTTGAAGTTCTCATCCTGCAGGGTTACATTTGCGGCTTCCTTAAAGATGGTTTTGACAATATCGATACCTTTCGGTCTGCCACCGATCAGCTGCGTGAAATCCACACTGCCAACCAGCTTTCCGGCTTCCAACAGGACTCGTTGACGAATCTCTTTATGCTTGTCTTTATCGGTTGGCGGTGTGTCGATGATGTTTTTCAGGAAAGCGATCAGCTTTTCCCAGGTCTTTGGACCGATGATCCCATCAGCCGCCAGCTGATTGCTACGTTGGAATTGTTCGGCTCTGGCGGTAGATTTGGCACCAAAGATACCATCGGTAGTCAATTCCGGTTTTGTTGAAACAGCACGATTCAGGCACTGCTGAACCTGTACGACATCATCACCTCTTGAGCCATACTTGATCAGCCTTTTTAGGGTGGCATCCATCTGTTTCTCCGCGACAACAAATAGGGATATTTCAGAAGTATAGAAGGGGCCTGGTCTGTTTGCAGTCCGTGCTTTCAAGTCAGAATCTGAAAGTATGATCTTGGGATTGATCAGGCGTGATCTGTTCAGTAGGACAAAGTGAAAGTTAGTTAACTTACCCATAGCGGTGTTAATTATCGACGGAGAGTCGCTTATGCTGCTTGTTCCTAAGCGTATGCAGAGAGAGGATTACAGATGTTTCATCCAATAGAAATTCCGTTCGGTTGTGTCATGTTGTTCAATGTGGTTGATCTCAAGCCCGGTGTCAGCGTTGAAGATGTGGAGCTGTTGCTTGGGGAGATGTGTAATGTGGTTAAGAACAACTACGGCGATGATAACGGTGGATTCATTGGTGGCCAGGTCTACCGCAATGCCGGTTTTGTCTCCGAAGAGGGTAGTGTCGGTTCGGATGACAGCCATAAGAACAAACGGGTCAATCAGAACATGGGCGATATTGTGATTGTTACCTTCTGGCAGTCTTTCGACCAGCACGAGCGTTCCCATGCGGATCGATTGTTTAAGGAGAAGTTTTCCGCCTTGGCCGATTTTAGCGACGATACCTATGAAGTCGGCTACGAGATGTTGTGGCAGGGAGTGCCGGACTGATCGCTGATAGTTGAGAATCCATCGTAAAGGATAACTTTAGGCTACAAAAAACGGGGCGGGGGCATGTGGCGCGATTCGGAGTAGTAACTCATGGCTGCAACTCGGCAAAGCTCGGTTTTGCCGTAGGGGGACAGTTTGCCGGATGATTGATAAATGACAATGCTCTGGAGGTTTTTAGACGATAGTGTTGATAGGCGGTAACTCTGTTTCTGTTTTTTTTATGAGAGGATGTCAATGAAAAAAATTACCATTTTGTTACTCGCCGCCCTGCTTTTTAGCGTTTCTGGAGTACAGGCCGAAAACATGGCTAGAGGGCAATTCATGAAATATATGGCCCATGTCAACCCAGTACCGAACTATGTCGCTTTCATTAGGAGAAACTCTCAGGAATTGAAAATCAGTGATGCTCAGATGGCGCAGGTCATGGACTGGAATAAGCAAAACCGGTCCAAAATGCACGGCATGGTGATGTCTGTCATCGAAGGCGAAAAGAAGATGGCCCAGGCGTCGATGGATGGTGTTAGTGCGGACGAGATCAAAAGCATGGCGGAGGCGGTACATAAAACCCGCATGGAGATCATTGCCGGTAAGACCCGTTGTCGTGATCGGATGATGGAAATTCTCGATGATGCGCAGTGGGGTAAGTTGACCGCCCTGGTGGCAGCCAAGTAAGGCATCGAAAAAACACTTGAATAGGCAGCCTGAGGGCTGCCTTTTTTTTTGCAGCGATGTCGAACTGAATCTGCCGAGGTAGCCAGCAACGGCCGCGATATCACTTGGGCTCATTAAGCGCGCTTTTCCTTGTTCTTCAGTTGGGTCAATTGCCAGATCGGTTGACTCGATTTTGCGCGTTTGATCAGTGATTCCGCTGTATCACCTCGCTTCAGGTGAGCGCAGCGGGCCTCTAGGGTCACACCTTTGGTTACCCCGAAATTCATCTCGTTAAGACTCTGCTTCAAGCGCCAGGCAATCTCATTCAGCGTGCTGTGATCTGTTCTTGGTAATATGATGATGAACTCTCCTGTTCCCCAACGGGAGAGCAGATCGACTTTCCGTAATACCTGATTGATCGCTTGAGTGAACTCATGAAGCAGCCATCTCAGCACTTGTCTGCCGTGGTTTTCAATGATGAAATCCTCGCCTTCGATTTTGAGGATGATCAGGCAGAGCGGTTCTTCGTATCGGTGTGCTTTCTCGGCCGTAAAGGCCAACAGTTTTTCAATGAATGTGGCGCTGTAGAGGCCGGACATATCATCCTGATAGGATAGATCGTAAGGCTCATGCAGCAGCCGATGGGCAATGGTTGTGGAGAGGTTTTCGTGAAAGCGGGAAGCGATACGGGGAAACAGTCGGGCAATCCGGTGAATACCGTCCCACCTGAATGACAGGGCCTGCACCTTACCGACGGCCACCACATCGGCCTGACGCTCCCGGTTGGAAACCAGCGATGTTACCCCGAATACGCCACCGGGCTGATAAGTGGTGAGCTGAAAGGTGGAGCCGTCGGCGCGGGTATGCCAGGCTTCAGCCTGCCCCTTGAGCAGTACCAGCATGGTGTCGTATTTCATGCCTTGCAGCAGAATCGCTTCATCCGCCTGATACTCTCTGATACGGCTCAGGGCTACCAGTTGTCTCACCTGCCAGGGTCGCATACCTTTGAATAGCGGACACTTGTCGAGTACATCTCGCCTTAAGTGAAGGGAGAGTACGCTCCACACCGAAATCAGGCGCGTGTTGCGCAGCATCAGCGGAATCAGGACGAAGGTTCCAACCAGGGCCAGGCACATGACCAAGCCACTCAATACTCCAAATAAAGATACCGGTGGGAAGTTGGAAAAGGTTAATGTGAGAAAGCCTGCGGCCAGAGCGAGTGCTGTGGCTATGATCGGTGTCGACTCCTGTTGGATGACTTGCAGCAGGGCATCCGATTCAGAGCGGAAGTTGGTCGCCAAACGTTGGTAGCGCACCATGAAATGCATGGTGTGATCGACACAGATACCCAGGGCGATGGCACCAACCATGGTGGTACCGGTATCCAGGGCAATGCCGGTCATGCCCATGACGCCGAACAACACCACAATGGGAAATACATTGGCGATCACAGCGATCAAGCCGGCTTTCAAGTTCATGAACAGCAGTGTGATCAGCAGAAAGATTACCAGCAGCATCAGCAACAGGGATTTTGCCTGGCCATCCGCCATGTAATCCACGGCCTGGCTGTTGAGGTAACTGCCTCCGGTGATCATCATCTTCAGCGTGGGGTCCATCCAGGTTTCTGCGTAGCTCTTGATCTCTTCAACCACCCGATTCAGTTCATGGGAAGAGCTGATGGCATGGCGTACCAGAATACGCGCCTGGCTGTAGTCGGAAGAGACAAAGCTTTCGGCGTTGACGTGATCCAGCAGGGACATGTACTCCTTGACGACTTCGTTACGCGCCGGCAGATAGATGGTGCCGGGCCATTCATTGTCGATACCGCTGTGAACCACAGCAATGAAGTCGGCAAAGGAGAAGCTTTTGTCGAACCGCTCCGTCTCTTGCAGGTAGTCCTGGAGTCTCTGCAGTTCCTCAAGATAGGGTACTTGGAGGAAGGTACCCTGGGTGCCACTCAACACAATTGAGAGGGCCTGCATGCCGGATAGATTTTGATGTAACAGGTCGGCCTGTTCGGGCAACTCCGACGATTGGTCGAAGTAGTCCATGACATTGTTGTTGATGTTGATCTGGCTTGCCCAGATAAGACAGACCGACATCAACAGCAGAATCGAGCTGATGATGGTTTTGGGATAGCGGGAGAGCTGTTGATAGAGATGGGTGGAGAACTGCGCGTATGGGCGTTGGGTGGTTGACAGAATGTTGAGGCCGTAATGTCTGGCCAGCTGCAGGGAGGCGGGAACCAGGGTAGTGGTAATCACAAAGTTCATCGCCAGCCCCATGGCACTGATCAGGCCGAACTGTTGTAACAGGTCGATTCGATTGATCGAGATTGAAAGAAATCCCAGTGCCGTTGTGGCGAAGGTCAAAAGGATGGCCATGCCCATGTATTTAGCCATTAGACTGAGTGCCAGTTGGTTGCTTTTGCCTTTGCGAATGGCCGCCTGATACTCGGAGAGCAGATGAATATCCTCGGTTGAACCCACGATGATCAGCAGGGCCGGTACAATTGAGGTCATCACGTTCACGGGTATGTCGATGGCGGCCATCAAGCCCAGGGTCCAGATCACACTCATGCCTGCCGTGAACAGCGGTATCAAAGGCGCTTTCCAGTTACCCAGAGTGATCGCCAGGGTAAAAATCAGCATCGCCAGGGCAAGTGGTAGAATCAGCAGCTGGTCGGAGCGGATCTGCTCTGAGATGGCTGAACGAACCGAAGGGTCTCCCAGGTGAAAGACTCTGCGAAAACGTTTCTGTAGTGGCTCAATGGCTTCATCCAGGGCCAGCGAAACCTGCTCATCGAAACCGCGGTGGTAGTTCTCCAGATCGAAAAAGAGATTGATCGCCATGACAGTGCCGCTCTGGGAGAGCAGGTTTCTTTCTATCAGCGGGTTGAGGAGTGCAGCCTCAATCAGGGGTTGTAGGGTTTCGCGGTTTTCCGGTATGGGTTTTAAATAGGGGTTGGTATGAACATAACCATCAACGGTACGCAGATAGCGTACTGAGAACAGGCTGACCGTACGCGATACCTGTGGAATCTTCTCAATCACCCCCAAAGCCTGCTGGATCGCTTTGAGGTTTTCAGCTTCAAACAGATTTGGATCTTCCAGGTAGACGATGGTGACGTTCTCGCTACCGAAGGTATCCATGGTACGTTGATAGTCGGCGAGTGCAGGGGGGTTATTGATCATCATGCCTTCGGCGGTGATTTCCACACGCAGTTCAGGTAGATGGCTGACGGCTAGTGCCGTAACACAGAAAAGTGCCCCGATCACCCAGGCTGGATAGCGTGCGGCTGACAAGATGATTTTCGTCATGAGGAGAGCTCCCGAATCTGTCGGCAGGCCAATATCCACGGTCAAGCTGAGTGGATCGATTTACCTCATTAAGAAATACCCTTTTTGTTACACCTCACTGCTCTCGAGTAAGTCAATGAATCTTTAAGTTAGTATAGCTCTGGAGAAGTTGTATTGACTGTTGAGGTGGTTAAATACCACAGCCTAAATATGGATAAACCGGGCGGCAAAACCCTCTGGTGAAATCACTCGAGGTTATGAAATTGTATGGTTTGAAGAGTATCTACTGCAGCAGTTCGAAGTGGCTGTGTGTGACCTGGACCTGGGAGTAGGTGTTTTTCAATCAGACTTCGGGGGATACCATTTTCAACAATTCCCGAATATGCCCAATGCGGCCTTTGGATCCCTCTCCTCTTCTCTTCAGCTCCTGCTCATTGCTACTGTCGAGAAAATAGGTCACCAGCAGGCTGTCGATGTTACACGCTTCGGCACCCAGGTGTTCCTCGCTGCTGCCATCACCGACAAACAGGGCCGCCTGGGGATCGATGGCCAGTTCGGCCAGTGCCATCCGATAGATGGCCGGATCCGGTTTCTGCACGCCATGTTGCCAGCTGAAGTAGACAGTTGTGAACAGGGGGGCCAGGGGGGAGTCTGACCAGGCTCTGACCTCCCCGGTGGAGGCGTTTGAGATCAGCCCCAGGATGAAGCCCCGTTGTTTCAAGCGCTGCAGAATATCCAGAATGCCGGGTTCGATGTCGGTCAATGCGTTATCGAAACGCAACTGTCGCGCCTCGGCGGCCTGACGGACTCTATCCAGCGGGATTGTCGGATCGAGACTGTGGGCGATGCGCCTGACACTCTCCAGGTGATCGGTTCTGCTGACAATGTCATGGTGTTTACCGAAACAGGCCTGATTCCAGGCCTGGCGATCCAGCCCGAGTATGTCGGCTGTATACTGCCCTTGCCCCTTTGCCGCCTTGGAGACACTCAGCAGGGTGCCGAAAAGGTCGAACAGTATAGTCTTATAGGTAGGTTTCATTTTTCAGCACGTAGGTAAGAGAGGTATGTGCATCTGATGGTCTATCTTACCTTCATGCCATGATGGTTACACGGATTGAAGTGTGGTGGCTTTAATCAAATCGGTGGGTGAGATTTATCTACGAGAGGGGTGGTTGAATATCGCCCCAGGGCAGCTGGTGGTATGAAATTGTTAGCGGGTAATGTCGTCAAACTGCGTACAGTGTAGGTATATTGTCTGAGTTGATTATGAGATGTTAGGGCCCGTTAACAGGCCCTAACAGCCACAAACACGAATTACCTGTAAGTACCCCTCGACGCTTGGGGTGAAAGGAGATTTATCATGTCGGTCAGTGTGTTCGATCTATTTAAAATCGGCATCGGACCATCGAGTTCCCACACGGTAGGACCGATGCTGGCCGCAAAACGTTTTATCGAGCAACTCGATGAGGCCGCTCTGTTGGCCGGCACAAGCCGGCTGAAGATCGAACTCTACGGCTCCCTGGGGGCAACCGGCAAGGGGCATGGAACGGATAAAGCGGTGATTCTCGGGCTGCAGGGTGAGACACCGGAAGAGGTTGAGGTGGATGCGATCCCGCTGCGCATGGATCGGGTACGGGTGGAGCGGCAGATCGAACTCCATGGGGGGCGGGTGATCGCGTTGGATCCCGATCGCGATCTGGTCTTCTATCGCCGCAAACAGCTGGGTCTGCATCCCAACGGCATGTTGTTCACGGCGCTGGATGAGGCGGGTGAGCCTGTGAAGCGTGGCGAGTTCTACTCGGTGGGTGGTGGATTTGTAGTGCAGACCGATGAGCAGGGTGAACCGCAGATTGTCGAGCAGCAGACTGAACTGAAGTATCCTTTCCACAGTGGGCGGGAGTTGCTTGATCAGTGCGAGGCCAATGGCCTCTCGATCAGTCAGCTGATGCTGGAAAACGAGTTGGCCTGGCGGGATAAAACCGAGATCAACCAGCAGCTGTTGAGAATTTGGCAGGTGATGCAGCAGTGTGTCGAGAAGGGCTGTGAAACAGAAGGGCTGTTGCCCGGTGGTCTTAAGGTCAAACGCAGGGCGCCAAGACTTTTTCGGCAACTGAGCAATGATGCCGAGCTGAATACCGTACCCCTGGGCACCATGGACTGGGTCAACCTGTTTGCCCTGGCGGTGAATGAAGAGAATGCTGCCGGTGGTAGAGTCGTCACAGCGCCGACCAATGGGGCGGCCGGGATAATCCCAGCCGTGCTCCACTACTACTGGCGATACTCCCCGGGGGCCAATGAAGAGGGGGTGGTGCGTTTTCTGTTGTGTGCCGGTGCGATCGGTATTCTCTACAAGGAGAACGCCTCCATATCCGGTGCCGAGGTGGGTTGTCAGGGGGAGGTCGGTTCGGCCTGTTCTATGGCGGCCGGAGCCCTGACCGAGGTTCTTGGAGGTACTCCCCAGCAGGTTGAGAATGCGGCCGAGATCGGTATGGAGCACAATCTGGGCCTGACCTGCGACCCGGTAGGTGGCTTGGTGCAGGTGCCTTGTATCGAGCGCAATGCGATGGGTGCGGTGAAGGCGATCAATGCGGCCCGAATGGCCTTGAGAGGGGACGGTTCCCATTTTGTCTCCCTCGACAAGGTGATCAAGACCATGCAGGAGACCGGTGCCGATATGCAGACCAAATACAAAGAGACCTCAAGGGGCGGTTTGGCGGTGAACCTGGTTGAGTGCTGATCGAGATCCAGCCGTTATGTGTTGCAGGATTCGTTGCCGGGTTAACAAAATCTGATTTTGCTTGGTTCTGATAAGCGATTAGAATCAGAGGTTCTGCTGCCGGGTCTGCAGACGGAGAGGAGAAGGATGCACCATGACCATTGCCAACGATGATGAGAGTTTTCTATCTTGGGACGATGCCTGCCGTTTTGTTGGCGATGAAAAGATTCTGCGTGAGATCGATGAACTCTATCTCCATTTTGCCGGATTTGCCTCAGTCGAGGTGCAGGAGCGCTCTTACGAGCGGGTCTACGTGGATGGTTACCTCAGACTCTATCCAACGGATGTCAACGAATTGAAACGAGGTCTGCCGGTGACCTGTAACAGCGCTCTGATCGATCACCACATGAGTATCAATGGGGTCGTCAGAGAAGAGCTGTTTCAGAAGTTTTTGGTGTTCGACGATGAATTGCTCATCGGCCTCTCTGTCGATAAAGGTGAGAGTGCCTACAACTACCCATCGGATATCAGTTTTTATCATGAAGATCTGCACGATATGTGCAACAGAATCGGCATCAAGCCAGGTACCCCTGTCGATCTATCCCCCGACAGTCAACCACTGACGCCATCCGCAGACAGTCAGCCGCTGGATTCGTCTGAAAGCACACTGGATGAGTTGAATCTGATTGGCGCACTGGCCTGCATGCTGGCGATGAACAATGACCTTGAAGAGTCTCTGCGTGACGGTCAGCATATCTCCGAAATTATAATTGACGATCTGTTTACCATGCTGGATGGTTTGGGGGTCGATGTGGACGGCAAAAAGAAATTTCTCTATGAGCGCCTGATATCAAAGGGTGTCAAATCGATCCTTGAAGATTAGGGTCAGGGTCCCCGTCCGCATCTCTGTGTAACCCTTAAGCTACTAAGGTATAGCCACCCTTTCTGTTGGTTACTATCTTTCTATCCTATTGATTATTAAGTTAATAAATAGGTTTTGGGGCTACCGGTCCCACTATTCCCCTGAAATTGGATTGTGTTTAGCTCTTGCAAACCATAATACCTGACTATATTACTAAGTTATTACTTTGGTCGCCTTGATTTTGAAAGGCTGGGATGTGTTGGGATGGTTACACTTTTTCGTCTTTTTTCGGTCCGGTGTTGTGGTGGGCCCGTGGTTTTTTTAACCCTGATCAGTATCGGTTTTGGTCTGCTGTTTCTGTTGCTCTCCGCTACAGAGTTGGCTGTGGTTTTCATCCTGGCCGGTAGCATTGCGTTGCTCTCCTGTCTCTATCTCGGCAGTAGTCGTTGTGGCGCTGTGTGTAACAAGCGTTCACTTCCCGGTCAGCATTAAACGGAGTCGCGATATGAGTCAGACAAACAGTGAAATGGAAGCTTTGATTGCGGGTGAATATGCCCAGGGATTCATCACGCAGATCGACTCGGATACCTTTCCACCCGGTTTGGACGAAGCGGTGGTGCGCGCCATCTCCGAACACAAAGGCGAGCCGGACTGGATGTTGCAAAAACGTCTCGAGGCCTATCGCCACTGGTTGACAATGGATCAACCCGATTGGGCTAAAATCAAACATCCGCCAATCGATTTTCAGCAGATCTCCTACTACTCCTCGCCGAAACAGTCGCCGAAGCTTGAGAGTCTGGATCAGGTCGATCCGGAAATTCTCGCCACCTACGAAAAGCTCGGTATCTCCATCGAGGAGCAAAAGGCGCTGGCCGGGGTTGCGGTGGATGCGGTATTCGACAGTGTCTCTGTGGCTACCACCTTTCGTGAGCGTCTCGCCGAAGCCGGAGTGATCTTCTGTGCCATCTCCGAAGCGTTGCGCGACTATCCGGAACTGGTGCGTCAATACATGTCCTCGGTGGTGCCCCATAAGGATAATTTTTTTGCCGCGCTCAACAGTGCCGTGTTCAGCGATGGAACCTTTGTCTATGTACCGAAAGGGGTGAAATGTCCGATGGAGCTCTCCACCTATTTTCGCATCAATGAAGCGAAAACCGGTCAGTTCGAACGTACCCTGATCGTCGCTGAAGCGGGCAGTGAGGTGAGTTATCTGGAAGGTTGTACCGCGCCGATGCGGGATGAAAACCAGCTGCATGCCGCCGTGGTTGAGCTGGTGGCGATGGAAGACGCGAAGATCAAATACTCAACCGTACAGAACTGGTATCCGGGGGATCATGAGGGCAAGGGTGGGATCTACAATTTTGTCACCAAGCGGGGGGACTGTCGGGGGGATCGCTCCCACATCTCATGGACTCAGGTGGAGACAGGATCCGCCGTTACCTGGAAATATCCCAGCTGCATTCTGCGCGGCCGGGACAGCGTGGGCGAGTTTTACTCGGTTGCCGTAACCAAGGGTTATCAGCAGGCCGATACCGGCACTAAGATGATCCATATCGGCGAAAACAGTCGCAGCACGATTGTTTCCAAGGGTATCTCTGCAATGCAGGGCAGTAACGCCTATCGAGGTCTGGTCAGGATTGCCGGTAAGGCGGAGAACGCGCGTAACCACACCCGCTGCGACTCCCTGTTGATCGGTGATCGTTGTGCCGCCCATACCTTTCCCTATATCGAGGTGAAGAATCCAACCGCCAAGGTGGAACATGAAGCCACCACGTCGAAGGTCAGTGAAGACCAGCTCTTCTATTGTCGGCAGAGGGGGCTCACGGAAGAGGATGCGGTATCGATGATTATCAATGGATTTTGTAAAGAGGTTTTCCAGGAACTGCCGATGGAGTTTGCCGTCGAGGCCCAGAAACTGCTCGCAGTGAGTCTTGAAGGGGCGGTCGGCTAGGTTTGCGGTGCCGTCAATTGAGCGGCAGATGATGAGAGTTACTGCGGCATTTACGAGGTAAGAACGATGTTAGCCATTAAGAATTTAACAGCCAGCGTGGATGGAAAAGAGATCCTCAGAGGCGTGGATCTTCAGGTAGAGCCGGGAGAGGTGCATGCCATCATGGGGCCGAACGGTTCAGGCAAGAGTACTTTGGCGCACATTCTGGCCGGTCGTGACGGTTATACGGTCAGCAGTGGAGAGGTCCGCTATCTGGGTGAGGATCTGCTGCAGCTGGAAGTGGAGGAGCGGGCACAGAAAGGTCTGTTTCTCGCCATGCAGTACCCGGTGGAGTTGCCCGGGGTGAATAACATGAGCTTTCTGCGCGAAGCGATGAATGCCATGCGCAAAGCCCGGGGTGAGCCGGAGATCGATACCCTCAGTTTCATGAAGCAGGTAAAAGAGAAGGCCCGGCAAGTGAAACTCGATGAGAAACTGCTGAAACGATCGGTCAATGCCGGTTTCTCCGGCGGTGAAAAGAAGCGCAACGAAATTCTTCAGATGGCGATGCTTGAGCCAAAACTGGCGATCCTCGATGAGACCGATTCGGGACTCGATATCGATGCCTTGCGGACCGTGGCGGACGGTGTCAATCGGTTGCGCTCCAAGGAGCGGGGCATGATCGTGGTGACTCACTATCAACGGCTGCTCGACTATATACACCCGGATAAGGTTCATGTGTTGGCCAACGGGCGCATTGTGCGCAGTGGCGGTAAGGATCTGGCGTTGCAGCTTGAAGCCAGGGGCTATGGCTGGCTGCTTGAGGAGGCCGCGGCATGAACCCTACCCTGAGTGACTACAAGACACAGGAACTGCAGGGTATCGAAACTCTGCCGATGAGTTCCGGGGATTGGATGATCGACCGGCGTCTGGCCGCTCTGCAACGATTCGAAACCCTGGGTTTTCCCGATCGACGTTCGGAAGCCTGGCGTTACACCAGCGTGGAGGCCTTGCTTGAGCAGGGCTTTGTTGCCCCGGCCAAAGCGCAGCAAAGGGATCGAGATCATGAGATTCAGCGCCATCTGCTCGAGCTTGCCGCGGTGGGACGCTTGGTGTTCATCGACGGCCAGTTCATGGCGGAACTCTCTGTTTATCCCTCGGAAGGTGTCAGGGTAACCAGCCTTAGAGCGGCTATGGCAAACGGGGATCGTCAGGTATTGGAAGCGGTGGGCAGTCTGTCCGGTTTGGGTGATGACGGTTTCGCCGCGCTGAATCTGGCCGGTTTTTACGATGGTGCCGTGATACAAATCGATCCGGATATCCGACTGGATGCTCCGATGGAGTTGCTTCACTTGAGCACGGCCGGGGCTGAAGGGCGTAAATTACCTACTCGTCAGCTGATCCTGATGGGGCGTGGCAGTAAGGCTGAGTTAATCGAGCGCTTCGTCTCCGAGGATCGGCAGAGTCGCTATTTCAACCACCAGGTGGTGGAGATCAGCCTGGCTGAGCAGGCTAGCCTGAGTCACAAACGCATCCAGATGGAGAGTCGTCAGGCCTATCATCTGAGCGATCTGCATATCGCCCTGCAGAGCAAGGCCGAGTATTCCGGGGTGATGGCATCGATGGGTGGTTGTTGGTCGCGCACTTTCATAACCAATCGTTTTAAACAACCCGATGCCCATTGTGAGCTGGATGGTCTCTATCTCGTGGATGATGGGCAGCTGGCCGATTTTCATCTCGATGTTGATCACCAGGTACCCAATTGCAGCAGCGGGGAGACTTTCAAAGGGATCTTACGGGGTTCCGGCAGAGCGGTTTTCGATGGCCTGATACAAGTTGGTAAGGGGGCGCAAAAGAGTGAGGCCCATCTGCATAATGCCAATCTGATGTTGTCGAGACAGGCCGAAGTCGATACCAAACCCCAGCTGATGATCCTGGCCGATGATGTGGTTTGCAGTCATGGCACCTCGGTTGGCCAGTTGGACGATCAGGCGATCTTCTATCTGCGCTCACGGGGGCTCGATGAGCAGCAGGCCCGGGCGCTGTTGTGCCAGGGGTTCCTGGCAGAGATTGTGGAAAAGTTTGAGCACCAGGCCTTGATCGAATCGCTCAACAATCACATGAACTTTGTCGTGTCGACAGAGACTGAGTCGAGTCATGAGTCGGTTGGTTGAAGTTGTAAAGTCACTACTGCCCGATCCGGGGAAGGGTCGTGCCCCGACCAGGGATCAATTGATCGAAGCCCTGCGTACGGTTTACGACCCGGAGATTCCGGTGAACATTTATGACCTGGGTTTGATCTATCGGCTGGAGGTCGACGATCATGGCCGGGTGGAGATCGATATGACCCTGACCGCGCCGGCCTGCCCGGTGGCAGGAACTCTGCCCCATGAGGTGGGGCGGGTGATCGACGCGGTGCCTGGTGTTGAGGATACCGTCGTTCATCTGGTCTGGACTCCAGCCTGGAGCAAAGAGCGAATGAGTGAAGAGGCGCAGTTGCAGTTAGGACTGCTGTAGTGTTTTTGGTGTTGTTAATCCTGGATGGGATCAAGCGTGTTAGATGAGGCTCATTTCAGGACAGAAGAGGTGTTGAGATGTCCATAGAGTTGACTGACAGAGCGGCAGAACATGTCAGCAAAATGTTGTCCGGTCACGGCTCGGGTATCGGGCTGCGCCTGGCGACGAAAAAAAGTGGCTGTTCCGGTTTTGCTTATGTGGTGGATTATGCGGAGCAGGTCGACGAAGACGACCATGTATTTGAAAGCCATGGGGTGAAGATTGTGGTGAATCACCAGAGCCTGCCAATGTTGGACGGTATGACCGTCGACTTTGTGAGAGAGAATATGCTCAATGAAGGGTTTGAGTTTATCAATCCCAATGTAAAACAGAGTTGTGGTTGTGGCGAATCATTCAGCGTTTAAAATTTTCAACCCGACCAGCCCCGCCTCGATCGGCAGCCTGCTTGAAATTCGGTACTGAACCATCTGGGCGCCGACTGAATACTGACCATGCAGAGGAACGGATATGACCATGGTGGCTGAAGCCGAGAGCATTGATCGAATCGTGGAAACTTTCGAGTTTCTTGATGATTGGGATGCCCGTTATCAATATCTGATCGAATTGGGTGAAAACCTGCCGCCGATGCCGGAGGTGCTTAAAACAGAGGAGAACTGGGTCAAGCCCTGCATGAGTACCGTGCACGTGGCGGCTCAGTTGGATCACCGTCAGTCAGGCTTGATTGTTTTTCAGGGCGACTGTGATACCGCAATCATCAAAGGTGTGTTGGCGGTGCTGATCGATCTGCTCTCCTATCGCAGTCTGGAAGAAATCCGCAATATGGATGTGGACAGTCTGTTCAAGCGTCTGCGACTGGAAGAGCATCTCAGTCCCAACCGGCATGTGGGGATCTACGCCATAGTCGATAAAATGGTTGAACGTGCTACAACCCTGGTGAATGGTCAGTAGTGATGCTTGGAATAACCCACCGGCCAATGCCACCAGCGGGTTAATATTCGACCAGCCGGTTCTGCCGAAAAGCGATCGCCGGTGTGGTTGTTACCGCTCGCTGGTACAGAGGATATCGGAATTGCTCTATTCAGAGCATATTGCTTGGTTACTACGCAGTCTCTTGAGTTAACTTAAGATCATCAGTGGCTTGAGAGTCTTTTGAATGAGTATCCAATGGCAATTGAAGGCAGAAGGTCGTTCCGATACCGGCTTCTGTGTTGAAGTCGAGTTTTCCATTGTGTTTTCGCACCACGATATCGTGGCTGAGTGTGAGGCCCTGTCCGGTCCCTTTACCCACATCTCTCGTGGTGAAGAACGGGTTGAAGATCTGCTCCTGTGCCGATTCAGGGATGCCATCGCCGTTGTCCGAGATCGCAACTTGCACATACTCACTGTCCTGCTGGCTGGAGACGGTGATTTTTCCTCGATTCTGTTTTGAACTCTCCTCCAATGCCTGGACAGCATTCATCAGGATATTGATCAGGGCTTGATGCATCTCGCTGGGTGAACAGGTCACCAGTGGCAGGGTTTCATCCAAGTCCGTCTGCAACTCGGCAATCTGTTCCCATTGATAGCGACTGATGTCCACGATATCTCTGATCAGCTTATTCAGGTCTGTCGGCTCATGGGCTGAGTTGTCAGAAGTGAAAATACGCATTGAGCGAACGATTCTGGAGACCTGCTCGGTACCCTGTCGGCACTGCTGGATGGTGGTTGTGACCTCTTCGTTGAGGTAATCCACGTCGATCTCCTCCCGCTTCGCATTGCAGGCATCCAGCTTCGTCGACAGATCGGATTTACTGTCGATAGCCGCGGTAAGTGCCAGGTAAGTCGATATCAGATCATGGGTGTCCTGATGGGCCTCTTCAATAAAGGTTAGATTGTTGTTAATAGTCTGTATTGGGGTGTTGATTTCGTGCGCAATTCCGTCGGCGAGTTGGGCCAAAGCCGTCATTTTGTGGTGTTGAGTGCGCTGCAGTGCGAGCTGTTCCCGTTCCGCTTCGATGATCTTTCTTTGGGTGATGTCTCGTATCAGACAGATTACATGCCAACCCCGGTCCAGGGTGACCGAAGAGATGGCGGCTTCGACTGGAAAGCGTTCACCGGATTGACGTATTGCATTGAGCTCCAGCAGGGTGCCGGTGAGTGGGCTGTTGCTATTGCCGACATAGTCGAGAATCGGGTTCGCCTGCTGGTCGCTTGGTAGCCATTGCTCAATGGCCAGGTTTTTCGCCTGCTCCGATGTGTAGCCGAAAATCTTGCTCGCCGCAGGGTTCCAGAACTCGATTTTACCCTGTGGATCGAGCATGATGATCGCGTCCAGCGCGGATTCGGCCAGCTGGATGAACTTGTTTTCACTCTCTTGCAGCTGGGAGATATTGTCTTTCAATTTCGCTTCAGTGGACTTTAGCTTGCCGATCGTTTCGGACAACCTGCGTTGAGTGTTAAGCAGCCGGCGATTGTTCTCGCTAAGGAGCACCGATGAAATTATGATCAACAAGATAGACGCCAGTGTCATGATCGCGGAAATCGGATGGTGGCTGGTCCACTCGATCAATGTGGGTGGGACGCGCTTGTGCGGTGGGATATTTAAGGTTCGGTAGAGTTCATGGACGGGTTCATAGTTCGCCGGTACCGTCCAGCCGAAAATACCGCCGCTAACGGCTGCAGGATGATCATGTGGCATTTTTAACAGGGCGATCGAAACCTTTTCACCAATCGACTTAGAGGTATGGGGTAGTGCCGCTAATGGCCACTCCGGATAGAGCTGGGTACTCAGCCGATAGGGAAAGCCCTGTTTGGTCTGTAAGTTGAGTACCTTGATCTTATTCAATTGAACCAATCCGCTGGCTGACATCTGTTCCAGCGTATCGCTGCGAACCGTTCCGACGTCAACTTCGCCGTTGATGACAGCATCGACCACAGCATCATGGGTGTTGAAAAAGCGCAGAGTTGTATCGTTGTCTACGTCTATGTCATGGGTTTTCAGCTCTCTCTTGGCCATCAAAAATCCCCCGAGAGAGGTGGGATTCACCGCACCGAATGTAGTTCCTTCCAGATCGGATAATCTCTGGAGTGCGTTATTGTCGCGATGAGTGAAAATGACACCGCCAAAACGGTTCACCGCGTGGTCGCCGACTTTGTTGGTTAAGGTGGCGATACGGAAGGCCCGGAAAGCGTGCTCGGTTTTGATGTAGATTCCGGAATTGGCGAGTAAAAAATCGATCCGCTTGGCACGGATAGCCGGCTCAATCTCTTCGAACGGTAGGGGAACGATGTGGAACTGGGCATCCGCTATCTGCTGTGTCAGGTAGTCTGCGGTTGCCGACCAGCGTTTGAGGGTGATGGCTTCCCCCCGCTTGGCCAAAACACCGATGGCATAGTTTGGACCCTCAGCCACTACCCCAGCAGCAGCGAATTGACTGGTAAAGACCGCAATCAGCAGTAATGACAGCATCCGTGCCTTGGATAAGTGCCCCATAGACATTTTAAACAGCATTATGCAGTGGTTGTATACACTAAAATTATGTCTGCCATCGATTAGCTGGCAGCGAATGGTTCATTGAGAGATCGATTTTGGCTGCAACGTTCAATCAATGACAACAAAGCGAGTCGATCCTTCTAACTCTCAGGCAACAAGGTCGTCCAAGCGCCCCTTTGTTTTGCTGCTGAATAATATATCGTCTTTATTAAGAGATTTTTAACCAGATAGGGTGTGCTCTGTGATTGTGGTTCCTATTTGGTCGCTGGGTTGATCGGGTGCTTAGCCATCTGCACAACAGGTTTCCGGCTTTAGGATCCTGAATTACGCTCTGGCGCAGATCCGTTACTGACAGATTGAAGCTTGTTCTATCATTTGTTAACTCGGTGACTATTCGAGCTGCAGTTCAATCTTTGCGTTCACTTCCACTCTCAAGGTTTGGCTGCCCCCTTCAAGGGTGGGAGCAGAAGCTCGCCCCTCGATGGCCATCATATTGGCACGCATGGGGTAGGGTCTTGGTGAGTGATCGATGGTCTGCAGGGTCAGCTCAACCAGTTGATAACTGCTGTGTCCCATCTGTTCGGTGACTTGCTCAGCCCGCCGGCGAAAAGCATCGATCGCCTGGGCGGTGAGGGACTCTTCAGTCGCCTGACGTTTTTTTGCAGAGATGGTGTAACTAATGGATTCCAAGGCCAGCTTGGATTGCAGGCTGCCTATTAGGCTGCTCATTGCGTCGCTAGCTTCACTCTCCAGCCGGATCGATTGTCTAACCCTCCAGCCGATCAGCTGCTGTTGATGGTAACGGGGGGAGGTTTGGTAGCCGAGGGTGCTGACCTTGATTTCGCTGCGCTGTTTTGCCGTCGCTACGGCTTGTGTAACCAGGTTATTGATCTGATCGGTGAGCTGCTTGAGGTCGGTACCCTCCTTTTGCGCATACATGACGGCAATCTGGGTATCGTTCTCCACCTCCATGGTGGCGTAGGCGTTTAGCTGTACCAGGTTATAGTGGAGCGTTGGCTCCTGGTCGGCATAGAGTGGTGTGAGTGAGGTAAGCATAATGATCAAGAACCGGCCTAAACTCCGGTGATAGCCTGTATGGTGCATGAATCCTCCGGGCTGTTACTCGGCCAATCCTGTAGTGACCGATGTTGTGGTGTTACGGCGAATCGGGTAGCCCCTGAAAAAGTGCCACGAGGCGTTACTCGTCGTTCATTTGGAGCTACCGAACCTTGCTTCTCGTGCAACGATGGGTGTTTTTTCAGGAGCGCTGGGATTCTCCGCCTTGCGGCAATGGTGCGTTCTCCCGCTGAGTCGCGATCAACTGACGGCTGCCGAGCCAGATAGCCAAACGTTGCAGAGGGTGGCGATTCCCGCCGGGTCTCCAGGTTTTAGACAGCTGATTCTGATAGGCATCGAATTGCAATGCCCAAGGTGCCGCTGGAACGCTGCCTCGTCCGAGCAGCAGTTTCAATACCTGACTGGCAGCGAAACCCGCGCAGAGTTCACAACCCATCGCTGTCGACGGTCCCCGTTTTGCCAGCAGGTCGATCCGTTGTGGCTCGACCAGGTAGCCCTGATGCAGTCTTGCGGGCGCCAGGCCGACCAGAAATCTCAGGTATTGTTGATACTCATCGACGTCTTCCAGTTGAAAATAGGATTCAAAACTCATCTTACCGGGCATGAAGCAGAGCAGTGCGGAACCCATTCCCAAAGGTGCCGCCGTGACGGCAGGGAGTCCCATCTCATAACAGGCGGTAAACACGGCTCGCCTTACCGGCATGGCAAAGAAGTCCAAGCCATCGAGGTAGAGGTCGCATCCCTGTAAAAAATCTTCTGCCTGATCCGCGATCACCCCATCGGGGAAAGGCTTGATATCCAGCTGCGGATTGATCGCCAGGGCGGCCTTGATCATGGTGTCGAGCTTAGGCTTGCCGACTGTCGTGAGATTGGCTCCTGACTGACGATTGAAGTTTTCGATCGCAAAACTGTCGAAGTCCGCCAGATTGAACTGGCCGACCCCCAGCCGGGTCAGGGTCAGCAAGTGGCTGCCGCCGACACCGCCCAGGCCGGCAATAGCGACCCGGGCATTGTTCAATCGTTGTTGCTCAGATTCAGTGACCCAACCGATATTCCTTGAAAACGCCAGCTGATAGTCAAATTTTTTCATTGGAGTGCAATCGCAAATTGTTACTCGGGAGTTGCCAGGGTTGTTGTGACAGATTGTGTTTGATCAGATCGTAGAGTTGCTTGATATCTTCAGGCATATTACAGGTTAACTCACGGCGAGGCAGTTCAAACAGTGCGCGTTTCCCATGAAGTTCAAACTCATCACTGATTTTGTGAAAGTGGAGTCCGTAGCGCATTAAGTGGCGTTGCAGCCTGGGTTCCATCACCACCAGTACCAATTCAAGCCGGCAGAGTTCGACCATGGCGATCGACGACAAATAGAGGCCGATCGCGATGTTGGGGAAATTTCGCCGCTCCTCTTCCGTATAGATATTGTTTGTGTTGTGGTCTTCCAGGATGAAAGGTTTACCCGCTTCGTTGGCTCGGCGCCGAAAGTGGAGCGGTACTGCCAGGCGGGATATTTCACCCATATCCGTGGCTGAGAATTGCGACAGGTGATCGCTTTCGACATTGGGAATGTCGTGCAACTGGTAAGGTAGGTAGGTGCCGCGTCTGCCTTTGGTCGGGACCACCAATCGGACACAGCCTGCAACATCGCCACTGCGTATATGTTCAAGCAGGCAGTGGTGGGAATACTCATCGCAGCCATCTGTCTCAAGTCTGCTGCTGTTTGACGGTTCCCAGCCCAACTCCTCCGCGTATACCTTATAGCGAATACTGTAACTGAAACGCTTTTGGTGTCGGGAAGCGGCATAGCGGGGGTTGAAAAACTGAAAGAAGTTTTGCGCCAGCCTATCCATGCGTCTCTCCGTAGCTTTCCTGATCTTCGTTTTATCGATTATTCTATATTTCTAATATTCTGTTATTGCCTGCTTGTCCTTGTCCTGACAGAGAATCGATGACCACAATCCATGCAATCCAGTTTAAGTGAAATATAGACCAAAATGCGGATTTCTTCGCGGAAGAATCAATAAAATCGTGTAGAATAACGGGTTGGTTTTATTGTCTTTCTGGAATCGATTGTTTAGACATGCCGGTTGAGCACATTGATCGGTGGTGTTTGTGTGGACGCTATGGATAGGTCTGTTGATCTGGATCATTGGTTGCTTGGTTAACAATTAAGAAATCCAGAACAAAGGCGCTATAGTGACGTCCACAATGTTGTGGGGCTAAACGGAATGACCATCTTTCAGAAAATGTATATTACGATCAGCGAATCATTAGGGATATATACGAAGGATCAACTTTACGAGTTGTTCACCACCAAGGAACACGGTTTACCAATCTCCAGGCATCGGGCTACGATTATTCAAAGTCGGGTCTTTTTCTTTTGCGTTGTGTTCGCAATTCTGGTACCTGCCTGGTCTGTCATCGATCTGCTTTTTCTGCCCAGTGCCCTTTGGGGCGGCCTGCTGACAATCAGAGCCATATCCGGAGTGGTTTTCGCTCTCCTGGCCTGGTTATCCCGTCGGGAACCGACCATGAAACGGGCACGCCTGCTGTTGGCGGGTATGTTGGCGGTAACACCACTTTTCTATCTCGCTTCAGGCTATTGGATTGCTGACTATCCACTCACCAGCCAGGAGCAGATTATCGCCGGGCTGTATGGCTTGCTGCCCTTTGTGATGGTGGCCGGATTAACCCTCTTTCCTTTGACCCTGGTTGAGTTCCTGGTCTATGCCGTGCCCATGTTTCTGGTCACGTTGGTGTCTGCATTTCCCGGCAGCGAAGCGGAAATACCCCAGGCGGTTTCCACTATGTGGCTGCTGATCCTGATACTCGGGGTGGCGCTGTTCTCCTCCTTGACTCAGTTGCGCTATATGCTCTCACAGGTCAGTCGGGCCAGTTATGACGTGCTCACCGGTATGCTCACCCGGCGCGCCGGCATAGAAGTGCTCGATCTGCAGTTTCGACTGGCTTCCATGGGGGGTGGGTCGATGTCGATTCTCTACTTCGACCTGGATAATTTCAAAGCGGTCAACGATACCTACGGACACGATGTCGGGGATAAGGTGCTTAAGACCGCATCAGAGCAGATCTGTAAGTGTGTGCGTAAAGGGGATAGCGTGATTCGCTGGGGTGGTGAAGAGTTTGTTGTGGTATTGCCTACCGCTGACCCCCGGGAAGCGAATGAGGTTGTGAGTCGAATCATGACGGCCGGTGTCGGGGTTCGTCCGGAAGGCGGACCGGTGACGGCCAGTATTGGTGTGGCAGAGGTTCAGGAAGACGAGGTGAAAGACTGGAAGGCACAGATCGAACTGGCCGATCATCGTATGTACACTGCCAAGACCAGTGGTCGGGCCAGATCCGTCGGTGTCGATGGCAATGCCATGCTCTGGGCCGGTAAGGATCAGGCTGAGGCTGAGGCAGCCACTGCTTGAATCATTCCCGCCTACTCTCTGCCTTCAAGCAAGACACCTTGTTTGATTTTGTCGCTCGGGTGGACAACGATCCGTTCCCCCGAGTTTAGCCCCTCAGTCACCTCGGCTTCAAATCCTGTACGATAGCCGATGGTGACCCTTCGCTGTTCTGCCATACCCTGTTTTTCGATAAAGACAGACCACTGATTGCCATCCCGAAACAGCGCGGTGAGTGGTAATTTCACTACCTGTTCGCCACGCCATAGCACGATTCGTACATCCACCTGATAGCCGTGAGCGATGCGATTCCAGTCGGCTTGCGGTGAGGTGAAATCGATGATCACATTGACCCGCTGCTCTTCAATGCCAAGCGCCGATACCTTTGTGAAGCCGAAGGGTTCCACCCGCCTTACCACGCCGTTAAGGGTTTGATCGCCACCCCAGTTTTCGATATAGACCTGTTGGCCGGCCTCCACCTTAACCGCATCGGAAGAGAGCAGGTCGGCGACAATCTCCAGTTTGCCTGGATCGCCGATCTCCAATAGGGTTTCTCCGGCACTTACCACACCTTCACTCTTATGCGCTATTTTGAGGATCCGTCCATTCACCGGGGCTCGAATCGGCACGCACTGGCACGCCTCGGTGTTAGTGCGGGGTTGGGTGGGAGAGATCAGTTGAGCGTTGGCACGATCAAGCTCCGCCTGTCTGGCCTGACGATTGGCGACCGCGGTCTCCAGTGACGCCTGGCGGGTTTGATAGGTCCTTTGTACGGATTCCAGTTCACGGGCTGAGATTACTGCCTCCTGGTGTAATCGACGCGATCTGTTGAGTTCACTGAGGGCGAAATCGAGTTCAACCCGAGCCTCCTTCACAGCGGCTTCCGCGAGAATTCGGTTTGCTTCGGCCGCTCGGATATCGGCCCTGGCCTGGGCTTCGCTGCGCGGATCGAGCAGCGTCGGATCGATGGGTTCAATCTCGGCCAGCAGGGTTTCATTGGCAATCACCTTATCGCCGACTTCGGCCTCGATACGCATCGCCCGGCCACTGATCGGTGCGGAGAGGGTAAACACATCCCTGACCCGGGTTTCACCCTCTTCATCGATGGTCACCACGAGTTCACCCGGCTGCAGGGTCAACAGGTCGACCGCAATCGGTTTCGGCCTGAAGGCCCAGATCAGGGAAGCCAGGACAACCAGGCTAACCACACCCCAAATCAGTATACGTTTCCAGTGTGCACTCATTACAATCACTCACGAGTTTTCAGTACGGCAATCAGGTCGAGATGGTCGAGTCGCCTTCTGACCACAGCAGCGGAGAAAGCGGTTGCGCCAAGAGTCACCAGTACCGCCGTTGCATCCGTAGCGGCCTTGATGACCAGTGGAATTCGGAACAGTTCAGTATTCATGGCATTGGTCATCAACCATCCGAGCCCATGCCCCAGCAGACAGCCCAGTGGCAGTCCGACCAGAATCAGCAATGCGGCCTCACCCAACAGAATGTAGGAGATTTCGCCGGAGTGGAAGCCCAATACCCGCAGTGTGGCCAGCTCCCTGCCCCGTTCCGAAAGGGCAATGCGGGTGCTGTTGTAAACTACTCCGAAGCCCAGGGCGCAGGCAAAGGCGGCGAAAAAGGAGATGTAGACCAGCAGCATTTCAGCCATGGTTCGGTTGAACTCCTCAACGGCGGCATCCTTCAGGGTCACCGAGGAGACTTTGGGCAGCGACTTTAAACTGCGGTAGAGTTGAGTCAGCTGGCTCTCATCCACCAGCAGGTTGATCGCTTCCAGACTGGCGCGCTCTCCCATCAGTCTGTTGAACGCCCGGATATGCATGTAGGCAGGCATCCCCATATAGGTCTCGAACAGACTTACCACCGGTATCAATGCCTTGGGCTGTTTCCCTTCCAGCACTTCAACCCAGACGGAATCGCCGATACTCACACCCAGCTTCTCGGCCAGCCTGGTAGAGAGAATCAAGCCTTCCGGCGGTATGGTGACGACTTCTCCCTGAGCATCGTAGACCCGCTGCAGTTGTGGATTGTCGGTGACCCCCTCGATGCCGCCTCGGTGGCTGAGGTGTCCTGCCTTCAGGTCGGCACTCTTGCTCCTCATCGGCTCGGCTGCCAACACCCCGGGCAGACGGCGGATCTCCCGCAGTGTCTGATCCGACTGGCTCTCGACCAGCCCAACGCTCATGTCCTGGCGTTGAGTCTGGTGAAACTGAACCTCGACAATCTGTTCGATGGCGTCGATCCATTGCAGTGCCATCACCATCACGGATACCGACAGGGCGATGCCGATACTGGTCAGCAGTGACCTCAGTGGGGAGCGTGCTATCTGCCGCAGTATGATGCGAGTCGGTTGATCGAGCCACAATCCCAATCGGCTTTGCGAGAAGCGGCTACTGCGATACATGGGCGGGGCCGGTGGGCTCATCGCTTCTGCCGGGGGCAGGGTTGCCGCATGCCGGACGGCGCCAAGTGAGCCGGCCAGGGCGGCAATCAGGCTGACCGCCGCACCAACCGCAAAGACCCCGGGGTCGGGGCGGAAAATCAGCAACGGAAAACGAAACAGGTCGGCATAGATTTCCGTGTTGACCCGACCCAGCCAGGCACCCAGCAGCCAACCCAGAACGATCCCCACGCCGCACATGGCCACTACCATCTTGGTGTAGTGCCAGGCCACCTGCCAGTTGCTGTAACCGAAGGCCTTCATCAGACCGATTTCGCTCCGGTCCGTGGCGATCAGCCGGCTCATGACCATATTGCCGAGAAATGCAGCGACCGCCAGGAAGATGGTGGGGAGAATGGTCGACATGGTTTTTAACTGTTCGATCTCATTCATCAGAAACCAGTTTGAAATCTGGTTTTTGCGTGCGATTGCACCGTGGCTGCCATACGCCTCGAGGAGTCGGTCGAGTTTGACGATGATCTGTTCCGGGTTGCTGTCATGCAGCAACCCCAGGCTGACTTCGTTGAAGGCCCCGTCCAGATCGTAAGCGGCCGCCAGGGCTTCCCGGCCCATCCACATCACACCGAAGCGCTTGTCGTCCGGTATCAAGGCGCCGGGGCCCATGCTGTAGATGAACTCAGGCGACAGGGCGATACCCACTACGGTGAGGGTTCTCTGGTGGCCGTTCATCAGGGCTTTGAATTGATCACCCGGCTGCAGTTCGTGGGCTTCGGCAAACGGTTCGTTGAGTACCACTTCATCCGGGTGGTCCAGGCTGACCAGCCGGCCCGATCTCAGCACCAGATTGTTGAGTAGCGGTTCTCCCTGTTCTGGAATGGAGACCAGTTGCCCGATCACCGGCTCCTCGAATCCTTCGATGGAGAGGGTAGCCATCTGCTTGATTCTGTCCTCCACCGAGCGGACCCCGGGTAGTGTGCTGATCTGATTGACCAGCCGGCGGGGGGCGCGCTTTACTGTGGCAAAAACATCGGCAAAACGCTGTCTCTCGTAGTAGGCGGTGGCGGTCTGTTGAAGTGCCTGCAGGGCTGACAGGGACATCACCAGCACCGCCACACCGGAAGCGATCACCACCGCAATCGCCAGTACCTGTCCCCTCAGCTTCCACAGGTTGCGTATCAGTTTTAGATTCAGGGCGCGCATGATCCTTTCACCAACTCAATTCACGTGCCCGTATTCGCTGGCTGTTTTCTTGGTAATCCGCAACATGTCCGTCAGCAAAGTGCAGCACCCGGTCGGCCATCTCGCCGATGACACTGTTGTGGGTGATCACCGCGGTGGTGGTTCCCATCTCCTGATTGACCCGCTCGATCGCCTCCAGTACCAGGATGCCGGTCTGGCTGTCGAGAGCGCCAGTGGGTTCGTCGCAAAGCAGGATGTCCGGTCGTTTGGCGATCGCTCTGGCGATGGCCACCCTCTGTTGCTCACCACCGGAGAGTTGGGCGGGAAAGTGGTCGAGGCGTTCCGCCAGGCCGACCAGCGCGAGGGCTTCGGCTGGATCCATGGCGCGCTTGGCGATCTCGGTAACCAGAGAGACGTTTTCCCGTGCTGTGAGACTGGGGATCAGGTTATAGAACTGAAATACAAAGCCCACATGGTCACGACGATAACGGGTCAGGGTGGACTCGTCATCGGCACTGATTCGCATCTCGCGAAACGTCACTTCTCCGCTACTGGGACGGTCCAGACCACCGAGGATATTGAGCAGGGTCGATTTACCACTGCCCGACGGACCCAGCAGCACCACCAGTTCTCCCTCTCTCAATTCAAGATCGACGCCACGCAGGGCATGAACATCAACACTGCCTGTGTGATAGACCTTGGTCAGCCCCTGACCTTGCAGGGTGATCTCCGGGATTTTGCTGGGACCTGTTTGAGACACAACTTACTCCATGTCATGGAAGTATAGCCCAGCAATCAGTCGCTACTTTTGTCTTCTATGGATGGTTGCTCCTGCTTCGGTTTACGCCAGGCGGCGAACAGCAGGGTGAGCAGGCCGAGTATCAGTTCATCGGCAAAAGGGATCAGGTCGGGGATCACCAGGTCGAGTAAAAACAGACTGCCGGTAAGCAGGAACAGCTGGCGGAAGCGCAACCGGTCCGCAAACTTGAGAATCGCAGCGATGATTGGTACCGAGTGCATAGGCGTTACCCGAAATTGTGCGGAGGTGATTGAATGTAAGGCAGTCGATTGGACTTGTAGCTTGAATACTCTCTCGGTTGTCGTGATATGTCGAGTATCACCGGTCGCTTGACGATTTCAGCTTGGGTGTAGGGGTATTGCTACCCTCCAAAAGTAGGGTATCACCCCATAATAAAATAACAGGAGGCTTGATAGGGTTTTATTACTGTTTCACAAAAAGTAACAAATACGCTTTGGGGTTAGACGAAGTAGTGAATAGCTACCAATGGCCCCAGGGGGAAAGCGGTGAGACAAGTGAGGATGGATGGGGTGATCTGTGTCGTACAGACAACAATAAGAAGGGATTGGCGTGATCGACATACTCTCAGGCAGTATGTATGTCGATCACGGATAATTCCCCTGGCATCTCCTGCAGCATGAGCAGTTTGGTTTAGCCTCATAGAACCCGACCAAATTGACCAAGCTGTAATCTTAAATACAGGGCACGTTTGTGCTCTGTTTGTCTTTGCCGAGAGACGCTCTCCTCCCCATCTGATAGAGACCGCAGCGATTACCTCCGCACCAGGTATTTCGTCGCCGGTGAATGCCGGGTTGTTTTTGACATGTTGCTGATCATTGTTCCCTGAGGGGGGGCTTTACAATGGTACTCAACAGATCAGGCCTGGTCGTTTAGCCTTCTTACGGGAGAATTCGATGAGTCAGAATCTTGTAAATCTGCATCGTTATGCGATGTGTCTGTTGCTGCTGGTAGGGGGATTTTCAGTCAGCAATCAAGCTGAGGCGGTACCGGCCTTTGCCCGTCAGACCAGCATGCCTTGCACCGCCTGTCATTTTCAGCAATTTCCGGCACTGAACTCGTTTGGCCGCTCATTCAGGTCCGGCGGTTATACACTTACCGGTGGTCAAGGCATGATCGAAGGGGACGATATCTCCCTGCCTTTGATGCTCAATGCCTCTGTGATCACCAAGCTCAGATACCAGAAGACCAACGGCAACACGGATGAAGGAACCGATCATGGTCAGATCGAGTGGCCGGATGAGGCGGCCCTGCTGGTCGGCGGCAAGCTGGCCAAGGATGCAGGCTTTTTGATGGAACTCGGGCTGACCGACGCCAACTCCTTCCTCTCTACCAAGGTCCATTTCAATGTAGCCAAGGCCGGTGCAACCCAGTTGAGCGTGATTCCTTTTTCCACGGACGGACTGGGCTCGGCTTACGGATTTGAGCTGCTCAATACAGGCGCTCAGCGTTCACAGCGTCCAATCGAGGAGCGCAAAGGCTTCAGCGCCGCTCAAGCTCTCGGTCTGGGAAGCGGCGAAGCGACCGGTATCGCCCTGGTCGCATCCGGACACAACTACTTCGTCAACTACACCCCCTGGACACCGGGTTGGGAAGAGAACAATACTACGGTGAAACCTTCCGGTCTGGCCCACTATATCCGGGCCGCCTATACCCCTTTCATTGGTAGCTGGGATACCGGTTTCGGGGTTCAGCTCTGGACCGGTGATGCGGAAACCAGGAATCACGGTGAGGATACCGTCATTCCGACCGATGGTTGGGTAGTCGATGCACAGATGCAGGGCAATCTGGGTGAGATACCGCTGGGTCTCTATGGCAGCTATGGTCAATGTGAAGGTACGGATGCTGCCAATACCGGGCAGACCCATTTCGCCGACAGCGGTTTTTGTAATGGTGCGGATGATGCAGAGTCGTTTGCCATCCTTGGGCAAGTGGGGCTGCTACCGAACAAAGCGAATGTGTTTCTTGCCTATCGGACGGTGGATGACGGGTCGGATGAGGACAACAAGTTCAACGCCACAACCGTTGGCGGCAACTATATGTTTTCGCAAAACATCCGATTCGAACTCTACTATGTCAAAGAGAGTGGCAGCGGTATCGATGCGCGTCCCGATGAGCGTGACAGCAAGTGGCTGTTCCAGCTGTTTGCCGGTTATTAATGGCTGGCTGACGCTGAATCGGTCGCAGAATCCATACCCAGATAGCGCCGCCGTATAAGGTGGCGTGAGAGAAATAATTGAGGAAAGACTCATGAGTAGAATTGTTACCAGAGTGGTCAAGATTGCCGTGGTGTTCAGCCTGTTTTGTCTGACCCTGTCAACGGCTTACGCAGGGAGTGCCTATGAAGGATATACCCTATTCAATCAAACCTGTTTCCTTTGTCACGGCACCAATGGCAAAGGGGATGGCCCGCTGGCCGGAAAGCTGAAGACCTCACCGTCGGATCTCACCAGCGATGGAAAGACCGATGACGATCGGTTGTTCGGTTTGATCAAAGGCACCATCCCCCACGGTAGTGAAAACAGCGCAATGCCCAAGTGGGGGCTGGCGATGCCGGAGAATCAGATCCGTTCACTGATGGCCTATATCCGCTTCCTGCAGAATAGTAAGCACACCCTGCCCGGGGATCCTGGGTTGGGTCATGATGTTTATATGTCACGCTGTGTCGCCTGTCACGGGCGTGGTGGAAAGGGGGATGGTCCGTTGACCGAGCTGCTGACCATGAATGCCCAGAATCTCACCGATGCCGCTGAGCTGAACAAGCATCCGAACAGTGAGCTGATGAATGTGATTACCCATGGCACCCCAGGCGACACCCTGATGCCCGGATGGAAAGGCATACTTTCGGAAGAGGAGATAGCCGGTGTGCTCAGCTATGTCCGTCTGCTGGCCAAGTAAGCCGTATTAATCCGAACTTGACCGGCAGCTTGCATCGGTATGCAGGTTGCCGGTTTATTATCCTTCTCTTCTTAGGGCCACCGGCTAGAGGTTGAAATTAACCTCGCTTAGAGGTCGTTGAGTATCCTCTTTCTAGCCGCCCGATACTCCTCTTCGCTGATCACTGCTTCGGTTCGCAGGTTTTCCAGTCTCTGCAGGCGTGCTTTGATGCTGGGATTGGCTGGTTGGGTTTCAGCTGCTGTGGATTCCATCGGTTTGTCCGGCTGCTCAGGCAGTTGCGGTGTCACGGGTTGTCTGCTTTGTTGTTGCACCGGGGCGATCTCAGCTGCGGCTGATCCGTTGTTCTGTTCAGCACCATCACCGCATTTCAGTGTGACCTGCAAACCCTTGGGGAAATCCTGATACTTGATCCGCTGGCTGAACGCCTCACAGGCCGGTTTGCGGATCACGATTTTACCGTAAAGCTCGGTTTTGCCCGCGTCGTAGGCGGCGGGATAGAGTTGATTCTGGGTGATTTCCAGTGGGGTGACACCCACGGCTTCGCCCATCACATAGACCGTTGCGCCACTCGGTTGGGTTTCGACGCGCAACGGCATCTCTCCGGATACCCCGCCAATGCCGGTGCAGGCCGGGAGTTGAGTGATCAGCAGTATCGGCGCTGCCAAACGGATGAATAATTGCTTTGGCATAGGGAGATCCAATCGACCTTTTTGTGTCTGTTCTGATGATGATTCGTGACAGTCCGTTAAACGGCTGAGCTTGCAAATTTGCCGCAGCAACCGTCATTCACCGCGATGAGTATATAGCATGCTCGCCTGATTGGCAGTCCGTCCTTGTTCACAAGCTTTGTTCCTTAAATCTTAATTAACACTTAAGTTACTGTTCACACTTTGAAAAAAGAGTGCTTGGGATTAAGTTTTGTTTAAGTTTCAGGGGCTAGTTTAGGTTCAGAAGATGAAATCGACCTGGTGCGCTATTGCCATTTCGGCAATTTAAAGTTGAGCCCGTTGACTCGGGGTCTGGAGGTATTTATGAAGCATTACATGATTTTGATTCAGAGTATTCTGGTTCTTGTATTCGGAATGTCCCAAGTCTCTTTTCTCTATGCGGAGACTCTGAACGCCAAGCAGGCCGAGGGTGTTTCCCAGGCGCCCGATACCCTGGTTATGGTTGAGAAAGTGATCGCGATCGATGCCAATGGGCTGTCCCATACCCTCTACCAGGAAGAGGAGGGGCGGGTCTATCGGCTGGACAATGTCAATCAGGTGGTGCATGACCTGAATGCCCGCGGGATTAAATCGAAAGGCAGTTTTCACTCCCTGCAGGCGGTGCTGGCTGATCGGGTCTTTGTGATGGGGAAAAACAGTCTGCCCTATCCAGCCGAGCGTTCTGAGGTGGGTATCCCCGAGACCTATCGTTTGGCGGTAGAGAATCTCAGGGTTACCAAAGACCGGATAACCGCAATCTACACCACCAACTGTAACGACCTGTCCATCTGATCAGATCAGCCGCGGGCTAGGGATATGCGGCAGAGCCCCGTTTCCGGCAGTCGACCGCTTCGGTCGACTGCCGGATGTGCTGTCAGGTGGGCTTACTTACCGCATAAATTGAAGGATTTGATCAGGCTCTCCTGCAGGACCGGCAGAGCTTGGGCATCCAGTGCCTGGTAGGCGGTTTTGGTGATATGGGAGTAGTCCTCGGTGTAGTAACCGACCTTTCTGTTCCCCTCCTCATTGGTCATCACCTTTTCGATGTCCAGAAGGGGGAATCCCATCTGTTTTGCATACGCCCTGACTCGATCATTCACCGCCATGACATTGATGCTGATATATTCCTGGAAGCTCTGCTTCCCACGGATATTGTTGATCCATCTCACCAGCGTATCCATGATTGAGTCAGGTAGCCCCATGGTGATTTCTGTTGCCAGTACCGGTGTGATACCGGCCTGTTGTGCCGCTTCCGCCATCGCTTTGACATTTTGAAAGGCGGTCTCCCCGGTCTGATCGGCGACCTCTCTTGGGTGATTCGAAAAATCGTTGATGTAACCCCAGATGATTACGGCTTTGGGTTTGGCGGCTAACAAATCCTGTTCGAATCGATCACGAACTTCGGTTGAAACCGCACCGTTGACCCCTGTGTTGATCACTTTTAAACAATCCACCTGACTGATCGGCCAGGCTTTGGCGTATGAAGCGCCGGTGATTAGCAGGTTTGCTTGCGGTTCAGTCATGCTGTTCTCCTGGGCCGGGCTAAGCATCGGTAGAAAAAGCAGGGTCAGGATCGTTAATCGAAACGCTTTCATTGGGGTATATGCTCCCTTGGGTATTGTTGTGGGATTTGAGTGACCAATAGTTGATTGGTCAGTCTTCCTTGTGATCTGTTTTTTGCCGATTAGTTTATTGCAATCATTCCGCGGTGCAATAGCGCTGATTCTGATACCGGGGAATCCGGAGTGGTTTGGAACTTGCGGCGAAGTATGAACGATTTGTCGTTGCGCTAACAGGGTAGGGATTGCTTTGCGGCTGGGGACGCTTCAACAGTGTGCGCAGCATCATGGATTGATTATCGATTGCCGTGCCGGTTGCGCGTGCCCGGCTCCAGCCTTGGGGGTGTCGATTTATTTTACAAAACCTTACAAGAACTAAAGGATTGTTGGTTTAACATGCTGAAATCACTGCTTTTAGTGATTTAGGCACACTATTTGCTCACGCTAACGGAAAGTTATTGGGCGGAGTCTAGATTAGATGGGTAATAGAAGCTGGTATCTCTCTGTTGCATTGCTCTGTATGAGCCTGTTTGCGACACATTCACAAGCGGTTCTGATCGATCAAGGTGGTGGGTTGATCTACGATACAGTGCTGGATATTACCTGGCTGCAGGACGCTTCCTCGTACAAAGTTACCTACGAGAACGGCGAACAGGACTCGGGAAAGCTGAACTACAATGACGCTGCTGCCTGGGTGGATAACCTGGTCTATGAAGATACCGTACGTGGTGTCTTTTATGATGATTGGCGCCTGCCCACCACCTTCACGCCCAGTGATGGTACCTGGTATGACGAATCCGGCCAGAGCAGTGAGTTGGCCTATATGTATTACGTCAATCTGGGTTATCCGGCGATCTTGGCCGAGGCTGGGCAGGATCCTGCAGAGATCCCCAATCCAACTTCCAGCAACTACAACCCCTTTCAAAATCTGCAATACCGGGGTTACTGGTCTGAAACCACCGTGGCTGGTAACGATCAGATGGCCTACTTCCTACATTTTCATTTGGGTATTCAAGGGGCAACAAGCGTAGACGGTGACGAGCTGCGTGTCTGGGCGGTAAGAGATGGTAACGTCACCTCGGTACCGGCACCTCCCGCTCTGTTGTTGTTGCTGTCCGGGCTGGTTGTGATGAGGTTCTTCAAGCGCGACAAACGCCTGGCCTAGTCAAAACAGGCAGAGGTTCCCCGTCAACACTCTGCTGCGTAACCAATGAT
>JAKSBX010000168.1 GCA_022360905.1 Chromatiales bacterium | reverse complement strand
TAGCGTAAAAGGCCGGACTCGATCAGGGCGACCTGGAAGCTGTCTGCATCCTCTTTCAGGGCCGTAAAGGGGAGTTTCAGCACCCCCTGACGCTGTGCCACCTGAATCTCCAGATCCACCTGCTGCCCCAGCAACAAGGCCGGTGCCGCCTCACCTAGCTGCAAACGCACCTTGAAGGTGTTGAGCCGGCGCTCCTGCTCCTGTTCCACGTTGGGCCCGATCCAGCCCACTTGCGAGCGCCAGCTCTGCCCGGGAAAGGCATCGGATCTCAACTCGATCGGCTGACCGAGCTCAATACGACCGCTGTCCACCGCATCCACATGGGCCTCGATCTGCCACTCATCCAGTGCCACCAGAGAGAAAAGCGGGGTACCAGCTTCAACCCACTGACCCATCTCGGTGGATTTTTTCACCACCACGGCATCGAACGGTGCACGGATCATCTGCCACTCCTGGGCCACCTCCGCCAGTAACAGCTCCGCCTTGGCCACCTGCCAAACCGCGGTGGCGGCTTCCCACGCCAGCTCCGCATCCTCCAGCTGTTCCTGGGTAACTGCACCTTTCGAAACCAGCTTGTCGAGACGCTGATAACGCAGTTTTGCCTCTTTACGCAACACCGCCTGTTGCTGCACATGGGCCTCGGCCCTTTGACGATTGGCCGCAGCGGCGCGATTGTCCATCTTCGCCAATATCTGTCCGGCGCTGACCCGATCCCCGACCCCGGCTTCGACACCGATCACCTGACCATCCACCAACGCCGTCAATTCGACTCGGCGATCGTTGATCACCTCACCGGTTACCCGGATCACCAGTGACAGATCACCCCGTTCGACTCTGACAGTTTCGACCGGCCTGGGTTGATCCCAGAAACCGGATAGAAACAGACTTAGGGGAAGCAGCAGAATCAACAACCCTGCTGTTAGGGATTTCAGTTGCATGAATAGGGAGCCTAGAAACGATAAACCGCAGCAAGATAGTTGTCTTCACCGATGATCGGATTTCGCCCACCACCCAGGTTGATCCCCGCCAACCACTCACCCGCCGCAGAGAGACCGGGCAGCAGTGCGAAGCCAAAGGCAAGAAACCATGGCGCTACCAGCTTAGGTCCACTAATACCTGACTTAGCGATTGGCATGATGATGTTCCCTGTTGTTTTATTGACATCATCAGGTTAAGAAATAGGCTTGTTAATGTCTGTGTTGATATTGTTTGGATATGTATTTTTCTGTAACAATCCTCACAACAACTTTGAGTCGAACAGGTGTCATAGTGATTGCAAGACTCAGACATGAACGGCGTTAGATCAACCCGCGAGGAATAGATTGACAGCCACAATGGAACAAACCTCCCTGTCAGCAAAGGCACACTCATGGATACCATAGAGTACAAACAGACCATACAGACCACCTTTGACAAAGTCTCAAGCCGATATGATCAAAACAGTTTCTTTGGCCTGTCCGCGAAAAGGATGGCTGAACTGCTGCCCGCTACCGACTCGTTAGATATTCTGGACATCTCAACAGGCACCGGCAGTGTCGCCATCGAAGTTGCAATCAACTATCCGGAGGCACGGATCGAAGCCATCGATCTATCCCAGGAGATGCTGGATATTGCGGCAAAAAAAGCTCAACAGATGAAGATCCCCAATATCCGTTTCAGTCAATCCGATGCGGATAGCCTGGCCTACCCAGCGGGGAGATTCGATGTGGTCACCTGTGGCTACGCCATGTTCTTCTACCCCGACATGGAGGCCACCTACCGGGCGATTTGCAAAACCGTCAAGCCGGGCGGTCAATTGATCTGCTCCTCGTTTACTGAAGCGGCCTTCAATCCTTACGCTGAGCTGTTTTTGAATCGTCTTAAATCAGTGTATGACCTGTCACCACCTGCACAGATAAAAGATCGACTGAAAACCCCTCATAAGTGGCAAGCACTGGTGGAAACCTGTGATTACACGGACCTGGAGATCATTGAACAGCCGATTCGCTACCCGATTTCGGTTGATGATTGGTGGGGACTGCTCAACAGCGCAGCCTACAAATCACTGCTTGATCAACTGACACCCGAACAGCTGGAGGCGTTTAAAAGAGACCATACCGCCGACATTGCAGCAATCTCAGATAATGGCACGATCGAGCTCAATACGGACACGCTGTTTTGCAAAGTGACACTTTGAATATCCGACCAGTAGAACCGGCTGATTTAACAGACTGGATCAGTATGAGAAGTGAACTCTGGCCAAAGGATCGGAGCCAACACCCAATCGAACTTGCGGAATACTTTGCCGGCAAATCCATCGATATTGTTGAAACCTTTGTGGTTGAGGTGGCCAACCGGGAGCTGGCCGGGTTTATCGAGCTCAATATCCGGAACTTTGCCGAGGGCAGCCGGTCGTCCAGGGTCCCTTATATTGAAGCCTGGTTCGTCAAACCCGAGTATCGTGGCAGAGGCTATGGTAAAGCGCTGATACAACAAGCGGAATCCTGGGCCGTGCAGGAAGGGTTCAAAGAGATAGCCAGCGATACAGAGACCCACAATCACACAAGTATCGCACTGCATAAAAAGCTCGGTTTCATTGAAACCGAAAGAGTCGTCTGTTTCCTCAAACCGCTTAAATAAACCTAATCGTTAAGCTATCATCTCAATCCGAGTGCGCGGAAAAACCATCAATCTCAGATAAAAATGCCAGGAAAAAACGCCTAAATGCTGTTAACATCAAATTCGATGAGTTTTACCCGAGACATTTTCAAGCGCACCACGACCGATGAAGCTGTGATGGGGTTCGATTTTTTAAATTGTATTCGCTCAATAGTGATCCAATCCACATCGACCTTAAGCCTCCCTTAAAAAAAATTTGATCTACTTGATTGAAGGCATTAGGTTCACAACCCCATAACAGCACAAACCGGTTACATTTGTTGCATATAATCAAAACACCGAACCAGAGCATGACCAACCCGTGACACGTCTGCAGATCTTCAGTGTGCAAACAGAGAGTCACACGGCTTTGTAATGGAGTGATAAACGAATGAGTGATACCGATCCAACCTATCGACGCTATAGCGACGGCGATAACGAACACTACGACTGGAATAGCGATGTAATCAACCAAGGCGAGTCCTACCTCTGCCCCACCTATATCCAGCGCACCCCGCCATGCCAGAACGCCTGCCCCTCGGGTCATGACATTCGCGGCTGGCTGTCGATCGTACGCGGTCTGGATAAACCTCAAGGCGACAAGCCCTGGCAACAATACGCCTTTGAACGCATGACCCGGGCCAACCCATTTCCCTCGATCATGGGCCGGGTATGCCCCGCTCCCTGTCAGGAGGGGTGTAACCGCAACAGCCTCGATGGCTTTGTCGGCATCAACTCCATCGAGCAGTACATTGGTGACTGGGCAAGAGAAAACCGTCTCGCCTTCGACAAACCTGAAACAGAATCGGGCAAGCGGGTGGCGATCATCGGTGGTGGTCCGGCCGGGTTAGCCGCCGCCCTGTTCCTGCGCCGTCTCGGTCACCGCTCGACCATCTTTGAAGCCCATGATGCCCTGGGTGGACAGATGGTGTTCGGCATTCCCGGGTACCGTATCCCACGTGATGTGCTGGACGATGAGATCCAGCGAATCCTCGACCTGGGCGGTATCGAGGTGCAACTCAGCACCCGGGTGGGAGACGATGTAAAAGTCGAAACCCTGGAGCAGGAGTTCGATGCCATCTTCTGGAGTGTCGGCACGGTAGTCGGCAAACCGTTACGCATCGAAGGTGGCGAAGCCCCCAACTGTGTCGATGGCATGACCTTTCTCAGATCCTTCAACGATGGCTCCCTGAAATACCTTGATGGCCGTATCCTGGTAATCGGCGGCGGTGATACCGCCATGGATGTGGCGGCGGTTGCCAAACGCATCGGTGAAGTGGCCGAACTCGACGATCTCGAACGCCCGGAGGCGGTGTTTGACGGTTCGGGTTCTCAAGCGGAGGATCGGGCGGCATTGCGCACCGATTCGGATTGCTGGCTGGTCTATCGTCGCCCGATCGACAAGGCTCCCTGCACCAAGCATGAGCTGGAGGCCTGCATCGCTGAAGGGGTGGAGATCCACGACAGCCTGGCGCCCGTTGAGGTGATACTGGATGAGCAGGGCCGCGCATCGGCTCTGAAGGTCCAGCCGGTGGACTGGTCGAGCGGCAAAATGGAATCCAACGGGGAGCCCTTCGAGATCGAATGCGCCCTGATCGTTGCCGCCACCGGTCAGACCGGTGACTACGACGGCATCGACGGCATCGCCAACGAGTGGAACCAGATCGATGCCGATCGAACCATGCGGGTGAAAGGCAAGCCAGGTCACTTTGTCGCCGGTGATGCCATCAATCCCCACCTGCTGACCACGGCGATCGGCCAGGCCTCGGTGGCCGTCCAGGGGATCGATAAATATATCAGCGGGCAGTCCCTCGATGACCGCCCCAAGGTGGAAGGCCACCACTTCGATCTGCTGCAGGAGCTGGACGATAAAGCGCTCTCACCGGATGAGTACAACCATGGGCCGACCTGGGGCACCAACAGCGCCAAATGGTCTGTGCACAATTTTGAGAACCGGGCCGAGGCGGACGTGATCAAAACCAACGCCCTCTACACCGGCCACTTTGACTACGAGACGGTCAATGCCCGGGATGAGAAGGATGTCAATGTCTCCAATGTACTGGGCAGCATGATCGAGCGCTTCAACGGTCTTAACCAGGCGTCAGCGGTCAGTGAAGCCAAACGCTGCATGAGTTGCGGCTTCTGCTTCGAGTGCGACAACTGTGTCATCTACTGCCCTCAGGATGCGGTAACGCGGGTGAAAAAGGATCAACGGGTCATGGGACGCTATGTGGAGACCGACTATGCCAAGTGTGTCGGCTGCCATATCTGCAAGGAGGTCTGCCCCACCGGTTACATCGAGATGGGACTGGGACAGTACTGAACCGGAAGCGGATCAAACCGGCGACCGACCAAGCCACTTTCAACCACACCACAGGCCCGGCTCACGCCGGCCTGTGATACCGAGCCGGATACCCGATTCGTATCAGCACAAACAAAGCTCAGTCGTGAGATAGCGGCCAGCTGATCATAAACCGGGCACCACCGCTGGCCGCCTCTTCAACCCACGCCTGCCCACCATGCCAACGGGCAACCTGCCGCACGATGGCCAGCCCCAGCCCCACACCGCCCGATTCCCGGTCACGGGCGGTATCCAGGCGGGCGAAGGGTTCGAAGATCCGATGCCGCTCCTGTTCAGGCACGCCGCTGCCGTCATCCTCAACCAGAATGATCGCCTGCCCTTGCCGGCAGTCAGCGGAAACGATCAGGCGCTGTCGCGCGTGACGCTGTCCGTTTCTCAGTAGATTCTTGACCGCCCTTCCCATCAGCTTTGAATCGACACTCACCTGCAACTGACTGTCGAACCCCTCAGTGACCAGTTCAGGTTTGACACCGTTATAATCATCCTCGGTCTCGATCAGCAACGCCTGCAACCAATCCTTTAAGTAGACGGTGTCCATGAGCAGTTCCGGGCGCTCCCGGTCGAGTCGTGAATAACTGAGGGATTCACTGACCAGTTCTTCCAGTTCCAGGATATCTTTGCGCATTGCGATAATGTGACGCTTTCTGTCCTCCTCGCCCAGCGGATCTTCCAGCATATCGATACGAAAGCGCAATCGGGCGATCGGGGTTCGCAGCTCGTGGGACACGGCACCGGTCAACTCTCTATGGGATTGAATCAGCTTCTGAATCCGTCGCGCCATCCCATTGAAGGTCTCGGCCAGCGGTTTTAGTGCCGCTCCATTACTCACGATCAGGCGGGTGTTCAGATCACCCGCCCCCAGGCGCGTCACACCCTGATCGAAGCGACTCAACTCCCGCCACACGGGACGAACCCAGAGATAGACCGCCAGGGCGACCAACAGGGCAAACAGTATCAGTAGAATGGTATTGAAGTTGCGCAACACAAATGGCGCCTCATAGGGTCCGGCGCGGAACACCAGTTCAGAATCGTGCACTCTGGCATAATAGGTTTCCCGGCTCTCCTTTAAACCGAGCACCACAACCTTGCCCGCCTCGATATCGGCAAGACGATCCGCAGGCAGTGATGGATCATCCAGGGGCAACAGCTCCAAGGGCATTTGGAATCGCTTCCGCAGCGCCTGCAAAATCTGTGGCCACTCTTCCCTGTCCCGCTGCATGAACAGTTCGCCGATCAGCTGGACAATCCCTTCAACCTCCTCAACTTCCCGCTGCTCCCGGGTCTTTCCCATGGCAAGCATCAGATAGCGATCCGAGTCGGGTATCCGTTTGTAGAAGCGGGTCAGATCATCGTCGTCGGTAAAAACGAACTTTCCCAGTTCCAGTGCCGCCAGGTCCCCATCATCAAGGGGTAACTGATCATAATCCAGCAACGCCAGACCGCTTTTGAAATGGCCTTTCAGCTGTTTGACGGTCTGCGGCCATTCACTCTGCGGTTGACTCGACAGGCGATCCTCGACCAGGCCGAAGACACCGAACATGGATCGCTCGTAATAGTCTCGAATGGTGCCTTTCAATGCCATTTCCGGCAACCAGACGAGGCCCAGCACAAACAGCGCACCGGTAATGAACAGAATGCCGTAGAGTGTAATGAAGAGGCGCGCCATGCTCAGTCCCAGGCATCCGGAACAAACAGATAGCCCCGTCCACGTACCGTCTTGATGCGATAGGGTCGGTGAGCATTGTCATTGAGTTTTCTACGCAGCCTGGAGATACCGATATCCACTGACCGGTCGAGGCCGTCGTAGGCAAAACCACGCAGTGTTTTCAGGGCACTGTCCCGATCCACCACCTGACCCGCAGTGGTGGCCAGTAGCCACAGCAGATCGAACTCACCCGTGGAGAGTTCAATGGCCTCGCCATTCAGCGACAGAGTCCTGCCTCGGGCATCGATCTGCAATTTACCGAAAGCGAGCTGATCACCCAGAGCATCCGGTGCCCTCGAACCGATAGTGCGATAGCGCCGCAGCAGGGATCTCAAACGAGCCAACAGAACCCGGGGCTCCACCGGTTTGGTAAGATAGTCATCCGCGCCCAGCTCCAGACCCACGACCTCATCCACATCCTCATCACGGGCGGTGAACATGGCGATCGGACCGCTGAAATCGGAACGGATCTCACGACAGATCTCCAAGCCATCCTTGCCGGGCAGATTCAGATCCAGCACCAGGATATCCGGCTTGAGTGAACTCACCCGTTCGGTTGCCCGATCGCCACGATGCTCCAGATGCACTTCGAACTCATAGCGCTGCAGATACTCCTGCACCAGTCCGGCAAGCTGCACATCATCTTCCACCAGCAACACCCTGGGAGGTCCGGCAGTCATGTTCCCATCATTCATCAATCCTCTCCCATTGACACTCCTGACAATAGCATGCCCACACCAGAAAGGCTGTTACGCTGGGTATTTGACTGTAACACAGTGTAACAACCGACAACGGAATGCATAAAACCTTACCGATGCTAAAATAATCAGACCATTGACCAGCGGGCCAATAAGAGACCACATTGATCTGGCGATCGGGAGAAAAATAGCTAAAACTAGATAGTGAAGCGGGCATCGAATCTGTAAAGTAGAGCCATCAAAACAGTACCGATAACAGGCTTATGCAACAGTAAGCAGACTGCCCGACAGAGCATCGCTTCGCGGTATCATCCGAACAAGCCGACTCCGCCGGCCCGACCATGAATGGGGAATGACATGGACCTGACAACCGACTACCTTGGCATGCGTCTCAAAAATCCGTTGGTCCCCTCCGCGTCGCCGCTCTCCCGCAGCATTGACGATGTACGCCGCATGGAGGATGCCGGTGCTGCAGCGATCATCATGTACTCCCTGTTCGAGGAGTCGGTCACCGCCGAGGAGGAGACGATGGTGCGTTTTCTGCATCATCAGGATACCGGCTTTGCGGAAGCCGACAGCTTTCTGCCCGACCACTACGACTTTTCCAATGGCCAGGAGCGCTACCTGGAAAATCTCCGGGCGCTCAAAGAGGCCGTAGAGATACCGATTATCGCAAGCCTCAACGGCACCACCCCCGGTGGCTGGATTACCCACGCCACCGAGATGGAGCAGGCCGGCGCCGATGCGATCGAGCTGAACATCTATCAAGTGGCGGCTGACATCGAGACCAGCGGCAGTGAGATAGAGCAGCGCTACGTCGAGCTACTCACCCAGCTGGAACAGCGGGTCAACCTGCCCATCAACATGAAACTCTCGCCCGCCTTCAGCGCCATGGCGAATATGGTCAAGCAGCTCGAAACCGCCGGTGCGAACGGAGTCTCCCTGTTCAACCGCTTCTACCAGCCGGACATCAACATCGACAACCTGCGGCTCACCAGCACCCTGCATACCTCGAACTCTTCGGAGGTATTGCTGGCCATGCGCTGGATTGCGATCCTGCATGGTCGCACCAAGCTCTCACTGGGCGCCACCGGAGGTGTGCATACCGCTGAAGATGTCATTAAGCTGTTGCTGGCGGGTGCCGACGTCGTTCATCTTTGTAGTCTGCTGCTCGAGCAGGGCCCGACGGCACTGGCTAAAATCGTGGCTGGCGTGGAACAGTGGATGGAAGAGAAAGGCTTTGACACCATCGAGGATTTTCGCGGCCGACTCAGCCAAATCAGTGTCGCCGATCCGACGGAGTTCGAACGGGTCAACTATGTACATATTCTGGACAGCTTCAGTTTCGGTCCGGGTGTACGAAGCTAATCGATTGCCTCATACTAGTGTACTGTCCCATATTGTTTGGCCTTGTTGCAGTTCAGGGGCTGGGGAGATTTTGACAAAATGATAACCGCTGCACCCATTACCACAGCCATCGTGTTAGCAGTCAGGCCCGACCCCTGACATAATAAGCCGCTCTTTACTCCGCCTGACGGGTTGACATAAATCTCGTGACAGACCAGATTCACTACGAACATCCTCTGAATGAAAGGATCCGTACCTTTCTTAGATTGGAGCACCTGTTCATGCAGGTGGACCACTTTCGTCCCCTGGCCGACATCTGGAGCAACCGGGCTGCCGTTGAAGGCCTGCTGAGTATCATGAGTGTTTTCGGTCGCTCAGACCTCAAAACCGAGATCCTCAAAGAGCTGGAACGCCATGTCAGCAATCTTGAGAGAGTCCGTCAGCAACCCGGCGTCAATATGGAGGCTCTGGGGTTGGTGCTGGACGATCTGGAGCAGGCGATTCATCAGGTCTACCGCATGGATGGGCAGATCGCCCGCAATCTGCGCAACAATGAGTTCCTGACCGCCATCATGCAACGCAGCAGCATCCCCGGAGGAGGCTGCAATTTCGATCTCCCCCAATACCATCGCTGGCTCAACCAACCCCATGAGGTACGCCAGGATCAGATGAGTGAATGGATGCATGAACTGCACCCGGTCCGCGAAGCGGTTGTGCTGCTGCTCAATCTGGTTCGCGGTAGCAACCTGCCCAGCGAGGAGACCGCCCGACAGGGCTTCTTCCAGAAAAGTCTGGAACCCTCGTCACCGGCACAGCTGGTAAGAGTCGGCCTGCCACGGCACACCAATGTCTTCACTGAAATCAGCGGCAACAAGCACCGCTTCAGCATCCGCTTTCTGGAGACCATGGACACAGGAAAACCGACTCAATCCAAGCAGGATATCCCCTTTCAACTCACTACCTGTATCTTCTGATGGAAAAATCCGCTCCAACCTCTGTCCCCTGCCCGAACTGCGGCAAATCGGTCCTTTGGGAAAAAGCCTCAAAGTGGAAACCCTTTTGCAGTGAGCGCTGTCGGCTGATCGACCTGGGAGACTGGCTGGATGAGAACCACAGGATCTCAGAACCGCTCAACGGTCAGCTCGAAGAGGAGCCCTTCGACTGAGTTTCTCCCTTTAAGCCGCTGGAGACCTTTTTGCAGACTCTGAGAACCTCCTGATACCAGACTGCTGCCTGGTTGTTGGTATGCGACCAGGGTTTAATCAGGGTCTTCATCTGGCTGCAGTACCATTGAGCCTGATGCAGCTGCTCAGCTTTTATCAGACGCTCAGCCTGACGGATATGGTGGTGATAAGTGGTTTCCACCCGCCTGAATTCCAGTTTTGTCGTCAGCTGTTCCCGCACAGTGTCACTTACCGGCGTCAACAGCCGATTCTCTTTCAGCAGCCAGCTGATCTCTTTGGATAGCCGGGAGAACTGCTCCAGACGCGGTGTATCGAGCAACCGCTCCTCCGTCTCGGGCTTGACCTGACCGATCGCCTGCTCCGCCACCTGAATCATCTGATTGATGCCCTGGTACTTGGGATGCATCCGCTGCAGGGCTTTTAAACGGGCATGGACGTCCCGGCGCAACAGGGTTTCAGCCTCGGCCGGCACGGGCAATCCGGGCATACGCCCGATCAGCGCCTCGATTTCAGTGACCCGGTTGAGAATTCGCTGTACCTTCTGGTTACGCTCTTCGATATAGTCGTTATAGCGCTGAATGATGCTTGCCAGCACCAGGGTGAGGACCAACAGCCCTCCGACCACGAAAAAGAGCGTTGTCTGTTCCATCGATGGATTTTCTACCTGCTGTGTATGGGTCTTCAGGCACAATAATAGGCAATCAATCTCACTTCAAGGGTAAGGGAAGTTGCAGCAGACCCGGCCGATGTGGTTTCACAAATGTTTGCCCTGTAAGGGCCTGTTAAAACCAATCCAATACGCCCTGCATTTGAGTGTGTCATGAGCAAAGAACTGACGTAGAAAAAAACAGCCTAAGCTAACAGCCAACCTAACTACCACTGGAGATAACCCCATGTCCTGGGTGATGATCGTACTACTGCTGATCGCCAGCTATCTGATTCTGGTACCTCTGCTCACCTACCTCTCGGCCAAAAGACAGATCGGCCTTAAGGTAGCCTCGGAAAGCGGGGATGCGGAGGACAGACTGATCTATTTCTACAGTGAAAGCTGCCCGCCCTGCAAACAGATGACCCCGATCATCGACGATCTGGCGACACGCCATGAGAAGATCAGCAAAATCGATGTCAAGCGTGACCCGGAAACGGCCAAACAGTATAAAATCCGCGCCACACCAACGCTGATTCTGGTAAAAGGCGGGGTGATCGACGATATTCTGCTGGGCGCGAAAAAAGCCACTCAGATCGAGAACCTGTTGAACAAGATTAACCGCCAATGAACGCGAATCACCGCAAAATGCCGCAAATGGCTTTAGCGATACAGTCTCTTTTTGCGTTGATTCGCGGTGATTCGCGTTCATTGGCGGTTTTATTCTCTTAAAGTTAAGTGTCATTCGACACTAGGAACCTGTTAACACCGATGCAATACAAAGTCATACCCGTAACCCCCTTCCAGCAAAACTGCACTCTGTTCTGGTGTGAAAACACCCGTGCCGCCGCGATCATCGATCCGGGCGGAGAGAGTGAGCGACTGATGGCCACGCTTGAGGAGCTCGAGCTGAAACCGCAGATGATTCTGCTGACCCATGGCCACCTGGATCATGCCGGAGGTGCCGTCGAACTGGCGGAACGACTCGGTGTGCCGATACAGGGACCACACAAGGAGGATGCCTTCTGGCTGGACAACATGGACCAGCAGGCAGACATGTTCGGCTTTGGTGACGGCAGAAAGTGTGTCCCGGATCAATGGCTGGAGCATGGCGATCAGGTCTCCCTGGGGGATGAGCGTCTGGAGGTGATCCACTGCCCCGGCCATACACCGGGCCATATCATATTTTTTCATCGCGAGAGCCGGGTTGCCCAGGTTGGCGACGTTCTATTCAAAGGCTCTATCGGCAGAACCGATTTTCCCCGGGGTGATCACCAGACACTACTGAACTCCATCAAACAGAGACTCTGGCCCCTGGGTGACGATGTACGCTTCATTCCGGGCCATGGCCCGGACTCCACCTTTGGCGAGGAGCGCCAGACCAATCCCTTCGTCGCAGACGGCCTATAAAATCAGTCACATAAACCGGCAGCAGGCACCTGCTGCCGCCTCCCCCGCCTGCCAATCACTGCTACCGACCGACAATTTCATCAGAAACTTGACATCGGTCAATTACTGACCTTGAAAACACAATATATTGTGTTTGAATTATTAATCACTCACCACATATAGATAAATAGCTATAAATACGCCGGAGGGCTAACCGACATGCAAGCCACCATTGGGCGAGAGAGACTCCGCACACCCAGCAAAATCACCAAAAGAGACGGCAGCGAGGTGGATTTTGATCCCTCCAAGATCCATAACGCCATACTGCTGGCCGGCGAAGCCAGTGGCGAATTCGGTGACGAAGAGGCGGCCTTGATCACCGCCCAAGTGGTGAAAGTCCTGATCCACACCGGCTATCGGGAGAAAAATCCGGGCATCGAACGAATTCAGGATGTGGTGGAACAGGTGCTGATCAGCGCCAACCATCTGCAGACCGCCCGAGCCTATATCGTCTACCGTGAACAACATAAAAAACTGCGCCAGGATCGCCGCACCCTGCTCGATGTCTCCAGCTCGGTGAACGAGTATCTGCAGCGCAGCGACTGGCGGGTCAGCGCCAATGCCAACCAGGGCTACTCCCTGGGCGGCCTGATCCTCAACACCTCCGGTAAGATGATCGCCAACTACTGGCTGAATCATGTCTACCCACCGGAGATCGGCGAGGCCCACCGAAGCGGTGCGCTGCATGTTCACGACCTGGATATGCTGGCCGGCTACTGTGCGGGCTGGTCACTGAGAACCCTGCTGCACGAGGGACTCAACGGGATTCCGGGCAAGATCGAGGCCTCGCCACCCAAGCATCTCTCCAGCGCTGTCGGTCAGATCGTCAACTTCCTGGGAACCCTGCAGAACGAGTGGGCGGGAGCCCAGGCGTTCAGCTCTTTCGATACCTATCTGGCCCCCTTCATTCGCAAGGACAATCTCAGTTACGAGCAGGTCAAACAGGCCATCCAGGAGCTGATC
>JAKSBX010000171.1 GCA_022360905.1 Chromatiales bacterium | reverse complement strand
GGAGAAGCAGGCCCTGGAACAGGCACTGAGCGAACAGACCAGTCAGGCGTCAGCACTGAAACAGAAATATGATCAAGCGCAGGCCGAGCTGGCAAAAGCCAACCAGGTGATCGCCAAAAATCAACCCAAACTGGCGGCACAGCGCAATCAGCTGGAACAGGCTCAGCAATCACTGCTGGAAGCGACCAACAAGACCATCACCCTCGAGAACCAGGTGGCCGATCTTCAGCGAGACACCGAACTCAAAGAGAGTGCCATGGGTGAGCAAGGGGTTGCGGTTACAAAATTGCGCAAAGAGTTACTTCAGTATCAGCAACGCCTGCAGACACTGGAACAGACGAAGCTGTCTGAAAGCTCAACCCTGAAACAGGATATCGCCAGTAGAGAGCAAGAGATCAGTGGACTGAAAACGAAGCTGACTCAATCACAACAACAGTTGGAACTCAGTCAGCAGCAGATCAGTCAACTCAACCCGGATCTGGCTCGCCAGCAGAAACTGCTGTTCCAGACCCAGAAAGAGTTGGTCTCCACCAAAACTGCCGCGGCACGTAAAGAGATTGAGTTGAAAAAACTGAGGGATTCCGAACAGGCCTATCTGGATGAAATCCAAGAGCAACAAGTCAAGATCGATCGCTTCCAGGCAGAGGCGCTGCGTTACAGAACCCAGTTGGCTGACCTGCGTAACCAACGACAGACTGCAGCGCTCTCCGGGCCCACCATTGAAATTCTCGATCCACCGATTGCTCTGACACGGGGCGTGCCAAGTGTACGTCTGCGTTCAGCCTCTAAAGAGCGTATCGTCACCGGTAAGGTATCGGCACCAGCTGGCCTGGTCTCATTCACGGTGAACGATCAAACTCAGGCACCGGATCCACTTGGTATCTTTTCCACCAAAGTCAAAGTTGATAACGACCAGACACCGGTAAAAATGGTCGCTGTGGACAAAAAGGGACAGCGCACCAGCCTGGAGTTTCTGCTGATTCCGAAGATGCGTAATGTACAGCAACCTCAGCTGATATCCGACAAGGCTGTTGACCCAGTCGCCGATACAAAACGATTGATCGGTGAGGTTGACTTCGGTGAGTATCACGCCCTGGTGATCGGTAATAACCAGTACAGCAGTTTTCCCGACCTGGTCAGTGCCGGTACGGACGCTCAGCAGACGGCCGAGCTGCTGAGAGACAAGTATGGTTTCAAGACTACCGTACTGATGGATGCCACACGTTACGATATGCTCTCTGCACTGAACAAGCTGAGAGAAGAGCTGACCGAAAAGGATAATCTACTGATCTACTATGCCGGTCACGGTGAACTCGATCGGGTCAACCTGCGTGGTTATTGGTTACCGGTGGATGCGGAACCCAACAGTACGGCAAACTGGATATCGAATATCGCAATCACGGATATTCTCAACGCCATGTCGGCCAAACATATCCTGGTGGTTGCCGACTCCTGCTATTCCGGTTCCCTGACCCGCTCTTCCATGGCAAGGCTGGATGTGGGCATGTCTTACGAAATCAAGACAAAATGGTTAAAAGTCATGGCCAAGACCCGCTCCCGTACCGTACTCACCTCCGGGGGACTTAAGCCGGTACTCGACCAGGGTGGTGGCAAGCACTCAGTGTTCGCAAAATCATTCCTGAAAACCTTGTCGGAAAACAACTCCGTACTGGAGGCCTATACTCTATTTCGTGGACTGGCCAAAGAGGTTCAGCAGACAGCATCTAAATTCGGTATTGACCAAATACCTGAATATGCTCCAATAAAGCACGGCGGGCATGAAGCAGGGGAATTTTTCTTCATACCACAAGGATAATCAGCCACTGAGCTGAATATTTAGGGAAGAACTGATTAATCCCGCATTCCGAGATAAGCCGGAATCCAGGCACTTGCATTTTCCTGGATCCCGGCATACGCCGGGATGACGCAACGTTAAAAAGGTGGACGAAGCGTAAATTAATCAAAGATTCCTTAGATTTATAATTAATAATCAATTCGGGGAGAGTCTTGATGTTTTACTTTGGTAATGCAGTAACTGTGCAGCGCTGGTCTATAAAGTGGCATAGATGTCTCATCGCCACACTCCTGTTGCTCTACTCAATGAGCGCATCCGCAATCTTTTCCATTGCCCCGGCATCACTCGATTTCGGCAATGTCGGAGTGGGTGTTGCCAGCACGCCAATGAGCGTAACCTTCAATAACGACAACTCCACGGCTGCGATCGAGTTTACATCGATCACAGCGACCGGGGATTACAGCATTACTCACAACTGCCCGATGTCGCCCATGCTGCTCGATGAGCTCACCAACTGCACCATCACGGCCACTTTCACGCCATCCACCACTGGCACAAGAAACGGATCCATCAATATCACAGGCTTCGATCGCTCAATTGTACTCGGCATGAGCTTTCTTCCCATCTCCCCGTCTGTCTCCCTGAGCGGCGTCGGTATCCGTGGTGATCTGGTTCTCGGCAGTAACAATCTTGACTTCGGCTCCATTCATGTTGGGACCACCAGCACTTCACAGTCGGTTTCTTTGAGCAACTCCGGCAACGCAGCAGTCACCATCGAAGGGATAGACACCACAGCTCAATTCGCCCAGACAAACGACTGCCCTACATCTCTGGCAGCCGGAGCCAGTTGTACCGTCATGGTCAGAGTATCTCCCTCATCAACCGGTGATATTGGCGGTACCCTGACAGCCAGCGGTTCTGGCCCACAAGGGCCCACGAGCTCTGCAACCGCTCTGAATGCTGTCGGTCTGGATGCTTTGGTCACGCAAATTGATGTCAGTCCCACGAGTCTGAGTTTTTCCGATACACCGGTCGGCAGTGAGAGTAACGGTCAGAACATAACGATCACCAACCAAGGTACTACAACCCTATCTGAAATCAGCCTGTCACTCAGTGGTGATTTCACGGAGACCAATGATTGTCCTACCACCCTGGGCCCCAATAGTAGTTGTACTGTTACAGTAACTGCTGTACCGACAACCTCAGGAGAATTGAGCGGCTCATTCGAAATCAATGCAACCGATGGTACGAACAATTTGACAGAGGTCGTCTCTTTGGCTGCCGTTGGTACGATTGCCGATCTGGTCACATCCGATACGGAAGTTACCTTTCCAGATGCCTCTGTTGACACCAGCAGTGATCCTCAAACGGTTACCCTGACCAATCAGGGCAGTGCACCACTGACCATCAACAGCATCTCCACCGAAGGGGACTTCAGCCAGACCAATGATTGCGGTTCCGAACTGGCAGCAGGCAGCAGTTGTGATATTCAGGTGGTTTTTGCGCCGCAAACCATGGGTGCCGCGTCCGGTGCTCTGGTGATCGATACCAATCAGGGGATTTCCAGAATCACTCTCTCCGGAACCGCGGATGATTCCCCGCAAACCCCCGGTCCTTCAGACAACCCGGTTGCGGATCTGCTGGATCCCTTCACCGGCGGCAACCCCAATCTCGGCTCTCTGGCTGAAGTGATCGGTGAAGCCTGCCCCAGCGGCCGTCTCAACGACCGGCTGCAGGAGGATTGTAATGATGTGGTCGGCGCCGCCATCGGCGGGGATCCCAATACCGCCACGGCCCTGAATCAGGTCTTACCGGAAGCCGCAACCAAGGCCAACAGCTCCTCTCAGCAGGGTGGACAGGCGCAGATCCGCAATCTCGGCTCCCGCATCGCCGCTCTGCGTGCCGGGGCAAGCGGCCTATCCTTCCAGGGCCTCGATCTGATGATCGACGATAAGCCCTTCTCCATCGATACCATCGCCCAGGCCTATAAACAGCGTGGCGGCGGTGCCAGTAGCGACAATCCGCTGATGGAGAACCGGCTGGGCTTCTTCATCACCGGTGATATCGCCACCGGTAGCCGGGATGAGACCGAGCTGGAATCCGGCCTCGATTTCGATACCTTCGGCCTCACCATGGGCGTCGACTACCGCATCAACCCGAACTTCATCCTCGGTGGTGCGCTGGGCTATGTGGATACCGCTACCGAACTGGAGGACGATGCCGCCGAGATCGACACTCAGGGCTACAGCCTCAACCTCTACGGTACCTACTACGCCGAGCAGAACTACTTTGTCGACTTCTCGCTCGGTTACGGCGCCAACAACTTCGATCAGAGCCGACGCATCAGCTATCAGCTCGACGGACTGGCCAGTGTGGATCAGAAGCTCTCCGCCGACTACGACGGCAGCATGATCAGCTTGTTCATCGGCTCCGGCTACGATTTCAGCAACGGCCCCTGGAGCTTCGGCCCCAGAGCCGATCTGGAGTACATCAAGTCGGATGTGGACGGCTTCACCGAGAAGGTCTCCAACCCGGATGCGGATGGCGGCGGCTGGGCCACCCGGGTGGACGATACCGATCAGACCTGGCTGACCCTCAAACTCGGTGGACGGCTGGCCTATACCCACAGTGCCGACTGGGGCATCCTGATCCCCTACACCCGCCTCGACTGGTTGCATGAGTTCGAGGATGACGCCCAGGTGATCAATGCCTACTTCGTCGGTGATCCCAACGCTCAGGCGATCCGTATCGAAAGCGATGATCCCGACCGGGACTACCTGCGT